>JAAZLV010000204.1 GCA_012799155.1 Bacteroidales bacterium
CGATGAGACAACTGACAATCGCACCCGATAGTGTTCCCCTGATTCCTTATCATATCCAGAGAGCCGGGGAGGATTCATTGATCTCCTTACCCCTGGAGCCTGCATTGGGTCAGTATGAATATCTGCCTACAGACAGTAGCCATCTTTATTTTGTGCCTGATTTGGTTGCCGATGCTCCTCAACAGCCCCTTCTACCCTTCATGAGCGGTGATCCACTACCATTCTCACCACTTCTACAAACGCTTTTCTTTCTGCTCTTCCTGCTCTGTTTTCTCCTGTTTGCCTTTTTTTACAACATGGAGGGGAGCTCTTTTCGGGACAATTTCAGGAATGTATTCCTGTCGGGAAAATTCGCCACTCTTCTTAGAAAGGAGCAGGTAACGATCACGGAGGCATGGGGTGAACTGTTTTTGATCTTTCAGACGATGTTGATTGCCACTGTCGTGATTTTTAATGCCTGGTGGGATCATGGTCTCTCTTCTCTTGACCTTGCCGATCAACTGTTGGTTATTGTATCAATCATGGCAGTACTCTCAATTCTTGCAGCCTTGAAGGTTCTATCATACAGGTTAATCGGAACATTTTTCCTCTCGGTCGACATGAAAAGATGGGTCGCTCAGTACACCCGCATGCTGGAACTGATTGGCATTGTCCTTTTTCTGCCGGCTGTTTGTTTCGTGTTTCTGCCTGAATACAGGGAGCCATTGTTGATTCTCTTCGTCACCATCTTTCTGGTGTCGCGTATGATCATAATCATCGGGTTATTACATATTTTTGTTAAAAATAAAATCGGTGGGTTCTATTTTTTTGTGTATCTTTGCGGCACGGAAATTGCGCCCTTAATTCTATTGTATAAGGGAGTGATTACAATGGTAAATATTGCTGCAATAAATATAATATGAACGCCCGGAAAGTTAAAAAATTACTGATTTCACAACCCAAGCCCAACGGTGAGAAGTCTCCCTATTATGACCTCGCTGAGAAGCATCACCTGGAGGTTCACTTTTACCCCTTTATCAAGGTCGAGCGGGTATCACTGAAGGAGTTTCGTCAACAACGGATCAACATCCTCGATTTCACAGCCGTTATCTTTACGGCACGTACCGCAGTTGATAAGTTTTTCTCTATTTGCGAGGAGATGAAAATCGCCATTCCCGAAACCATGAAGTATTTCTGTGTTTCGGAAACGGTGGCACTCTATCTTCAAAAATATATCGTTTACCGGAAACGAAAGATCTTTTTCAGTCAGACTGGTAAAATTGACGGTCTCAACAATGCATTCACCAAACATGCCAAGGAGAAGTTTCTTTTCCCTGTTCCGGAGGAACACAATGATGAAGTGTGCAACTTCCTAAATGATAAAAAGATAAGCTTCACCAAAAGTGTCATGTACCGTACGGTAAGCAATGAGTTCGAGGAAGGTGAAAAACTCGATTATGACATGATCATCTTTTTCAGTCCTCTTGGAATACAATCATTGCTTTCCAACTTCCCCGATTTCAAACAGGGAACAATGGCCATAGGCTGTTTTGGTAACAGCACTGCGAAGATGGTTGAAGAGGTGGGATTGCGTCTCGACTGCATGGCACCCCAGCCAGATTATCCCTCCATGGGTGCAGCACTGGATGCTTTTCTCAAGGAGAATCACAAGCACCACAGCTGATCAGGGCTGTTTGATATAAAAAACCGATGGCATTCGATACAGAATTGCCATCGGTTTTTTTTATTGTTGTTTGATCAGAGATATGCTTAATCCGATTCCTCCTCTTGGTCCGGATAGAAAGGTTTTGGTGGCTCAAGTGTTGGAAATATTCTTCTTACGTTTTCCGCGATGTGTGATGCAAACGTCTCTATCTCCATGTTGAGTGAACGAGCAGCCTGTTGGTAAACCTCACGGATCGACATTTCATCTTCGTCGGTTTCACAAAAGATGGCATCGAGCGGTATCAGCTGCATCGAATCGACGTTAATCTGGTCGCCTACCGAGAAAAGAAATCCCTCCCGGAGCAACTGCTCGGTAAGCTCCGGCTTGCCGCGATAGCCATGGATGATCCATGGTTGAGTGGGATGCGTTTCGCGTCTCACCCTAATCAGCTCTTCCCATGCTTTCACACAGTGAATGATGACGGGTTTCCTCAGCTTCTCAGACAACTCTATGTGTTTCTTGAATACCGGGATCTGGATCTCAAAGGAAGGGCCTTTGAGGCGGTCCAAGCCGGTCTCGCCGATGGCGATGATGCGGGGATTGGGTGCTATCTCGTTCAGATAGGCCATCTGTGTGTCGCTGTCTTCTGAGTACCAGGGGTGTATTCCGCAGGAGAAGGCATGACGGTTGTAAGATTCTTTGGCTACTTCAAACTCAAGGGGGTAAACATCGAAGATACACGAGTGATAGGGATCATCGTTCTCTTCGAGGAAAATCTGGTGTGTGTGTACGTCGTAAAATTCCATACGTTATTATTCCTCTGCTTTCGTCTTCTCTTTCCTGTACTTTCTGTCGGGTACCGGATCATAACCCGAACCTCCCCAGGGATTACAGCTCAGTATCCGCCGTGCGGACAGGTAAAATCCCCGAAAAGGGCCATGTTTCTTCAATGCTTCTATCGTGTACTGTGAACAGGTAGGCGTGTAGCGACAACTGGGCGGCGTGAGCGGTGAGATGACAGCCCGGTAGAAATAGACGGGGAGCAGCAGGATCCACGTCAGTAGAGCTTTCAATAGTTTCACGTTGCTTCTGTTTGATTGATTCTTGCCAGTTCTCTGAAGGCCTTCACGATTCCTTTCTCAGTGGTAACAAAGTCGCTCGGTTCATCCTTGACATATATCAATGCCACATCAAGATGTAGATTGTCAGCCATCAACTGATTGATGAGTTGATTTTTGTGGAGCCGAAAGGCTTCTCTTGCCACTCTCTTCATCCGGTTGCGGTCTACAGCCCGTTTCAGTCGCTTCTTCGGGATGCTTATCAGTACCGAAACCGGAGTTGCGGAAACTGCATCCTTTTTTAGCCACACTACCCTGAATGGATAAGCCATGAAAGAACTTCCATTGGCGAAGAGGGATTCAATCCTTTTTTCACCGCAGATCCGTTCCATTTTCACAAGTCTGAACCGTTCTCCTTCGTTCATAGATAAAAGCATTCCTCCGAAAGCAATTATGGGGCAAAGATAACTTTTTTTTGATTGTAAATTAGGATAAATGAGACAAAAAAAGATTTGAAGATTGCCAAAGCATACGCTATTTGCGGCCAAAGTCAGCCGGTATCTCTCCCCATTGTTTCGTTTCCCATTTCAGTAGCGGGTTGCTGAACTTGTTTTCCCGCAGCCACTTCTCTGCACGGGCGATCCATTCAAACAAAATCCTGTTGCGCTCGGTTTGTTTCAGTTTGGTGTTGCATTTCTTTTTAGCGACCCATTTGAGGGCGTTCACACTGTCGGTATAGATTGGTGTGGGCTTACCGCTCTTATGCAGCAGTGCAAGCGCATGTACAATTGCCAGAAACTCGCCAATGTTGTTGGTGCCCTCATCGATTGGCCCCACACGGAAGAGTTCGGTGCCATCCTCAACCCATACGCCACGATACTCCATCCGTCCTGGGTTTCCACTGCAGGCAGCATCTACTGCCAGGCTCTGTCGGATAATTGATGGATGAGAGGTAGAAGTTTCCTGATGTCCTTTTTTCTTTGCAGTAAGGTGCTTCCAGGGGTTGTCCCTGAACGCCTGTTCAGCCTCGGCACGCGAAGGAAAAGATTTGTAGAGGGCATGATCATACCCTGTTACCTCTGCTTTACAGGCATCCCAGGAGTCATAAACCCCGGGGTTCACCCCTTGCCACACCACATAATATTTTTTCTGAGCCATGAACCAGACAGTTACATCGATTCAAGAATGTATGGGGCCAGATCTTTTTCACTCATCGGGTCGAGTGGTTTCTCCTCGATGGTGATGATGCTATCGACGATGAACTTGGTATACCCACGCCAGGGAATAGGGGCGAAGTATTCGCGGTAGTGCAGTTGAACTATCTTGCCACTGGCCACCATCAACCGTTGGGCAATCTCCTTGTCTTCTACCGAGAAGTCGAACTGATTGGACTGGAGTCCCCCCGGCTTGTCGGCACGAAAGCCCGACTGAATAAGCTTTCCTTCATATGTCTTGAATACTACACCTTTGTAGACCAGGTAATTCAGTTCTCCCGATTTTACCCCCGTACCAAACACATAGTAGTAGCGTACATATACAAATATGCCGAGGGCAAGAATCAGGATGCCGAGAAAAAGGGCACAACCCTTACGGCTTTTTTTCTTTTTTGGAGTCAGGTCATCCATAAACAATGATTTATTGAGAGGGTAAAGGTACATCATTTTTCCGCCGTAGAGAGGAAGAAAGGGATAAAAAATGGATGTTGTTACCCTATTTTGTTTAACTTTGTGAGGAGTTAGATTCAACCTAAGAGTCTGTTATGACCAAACCCAACTTGCATTAAAATTGATTTCATGAAAAAGATGTTTTTATTCCTATCCCTATTGCTGAGCGCAGGAATGATAATGGCTCAGAATGCCTACCAGTTTAAGGTGGTCAAGGAGAATGCTGTTACCTCCGTGAAAAATCAATCGAGCACGGGCACCTGCTGGAGCTTCTCGGGTGTTGCCTTCCTCGAGTCGGAGCTGCTTCGTATGGGAAAAGGAACATTCGACCTTTCCGAGATGTACATTGTGAGACGCAACTATGAAGATAAAGCGTTGAAGCATGCCCGCCTCCATGGCAACCTAAACTTCGCTCCCGGTGGTTCCTTTGCAGATGTGATAGAAACCCTCGATGCGTATGGAGTGATGCCTGATGAGGCATACCACGGTCTTCATTACGGATCGGAGACCCACAACCACGGAGAACTGGATAAGATTCTTAAAAGTTATATGGATGGTGTCATTGGTGCACGCACCCTCTCACCCGTTTGGAACAAGGGAATCGCCGGGATCCTGGACAGTTACCTGGGTGAGGTTCCTGAAAAGTTTCAGTACAACGGGAAAGAATATACGCCTCACAGCTTTGCCGCTGAACTAGGATTGAAACAGGAGGATTATATTTCACTCACCTCATTCACCCATCATCCTTTTTACAAGCCTTTTGCCATCGAAGTACCTGATAATTGGCGCTGGGCACTCTCTTACAACCTGCCTGTCGATGAACTGATGGAGGTGATGGA
>JAAZLV010000205.1 GCA_012799155.1 Bacteroidales bacterium
TACTTTAACAACCCGGATAATCTCAGCGCTGGCGATAGGAACGCGTGGGCTACTGCAACAGGAAAAAGTGGCTTCGGACCTTCAGAAGGAGAATCTCATCAAAGTTTGTATGCTCGTCGTTTGCAATTGAACAATTCCCAACTCGTATATGACAACTACCTGGCTGGCAAATCATTCGATTGGCACGATGCGACGTTTAGGACAGGCTTTAATCAAGACTACAATGTGAGCATATCGGGTGAAAATGATCGTGTCAATCATTATTTTTCGTTTGGATATGTGGATAATGAAGGTGCAGTGCAAGGCAACGATTACCATGCCTTCCGTTCCAATTTAAAATTGAATTCCAAAATTACAGATTGGTTAGAGATGGGAGTTAATGTGAACTTCCAGGACCGTTCCGATGGTGATATCCAGGTATCTCTTGGAAACAATTACTGGGACAACAATATGCTCCGTAACTCGCCCTATGCTTCAATGCACACAGAAGATGGGGGTTATCAACAGTATCCGATGACCGGCCAGGCAACCAATGGAGGTTATAACTACTACCTCGATCGCCAATATTATGACCTGGAGAAGGGTTATACGGTTTTGAACACCATCTTCAACACTAAAATCACATTGCCTCTCGGGTTCACATACCATTTTAATATCGCTCCGCGATATCAATGGTTCTACGACCGCTACTTCATGTCGGCTTCTCTTCCGAACTCTTCAGCAGCAGACCGGGGAGTGAACCGCGGTCACTCCAAAAACTTCGACTGGAACCTAAACAACACCCTGGTATGGGATCGTAGCTTCAAAGACGTACACCACTTTACGGTAACATTGGTTCAGGAGGCAGAAGAACACTTCTATTGGAGCGATAACATCCATGCCCGGAACCTGGATCCCACGGATGCACTCGGATTTCATTACACTTCAAGTGGCAACAAGGAGCAAAGTTCATTTTCAACGAATGACAGCCACTATACCGCGGCATCTTACCTGGGTCGCCTGTTCTATAATTACAACGACCGCTATATGTTTACCGGCACTTTTCGTCGCGACGGTTACTCCGGTTTTGGCGTCAACAACCCCTGGGGTAACTTCGGATCAGTGGGTCTGGGCTGGGTCTTCTCAAATGAGAGATTCATGGAAGGAACCCAGAACTGGCTGGATATGGCCAAGCTGCGATTGTCTTGGGGCAGCAACGGAAACCGTGAATTTGGGGATGTCTACAGAACACTTGCCAATCTCACACTCGGTAATTCAATGGTTTATTACGACGATGGAACATCAACGGTAGTGAATTCATTGTATATGGATCGACTGGCCTCTCCGAACCTGGAGTGGGAAAAGACAAATGCATACAACGTTGGTCTTGATTTCGTACTATGGAATTATCGCTTGACAGGTAGTTTCGACTACTACTTTAAAAAGACTACAGACATGATCATGGCTCAGCGTCTGCCAAGCTTCACCGGATTTGGATCGATCACCACGAACCTTGGAGAAGTGCAAAACAAGGGGTTTGAAATTGCGTTGACATCCAACAATATGCGGAAGAAAGATTTCACCTGGGACACCACTGTCGGTTTCTCGCTGAACAACAACCGGATCAATCATATCTATTATGACTATGATGAGGATGGCAAAGAGAAAGACGACACCTCTAACAACTGGTTTATCGGCAGACCTATTGGGGAGATATGGTATTTCGAGACTGATGGTATATGGCAAAACACACCGGAAGATATTGCTGAAGCAGCTCTTGTAGGGCAGGTTCCCGGTGATGTGAAAGTCAAAAACCTCCATACAGATGATGACAAAATTCTCGAAGATGGTACGCGTGTACCTGTTTACAATGACAATGACAAGACATTCCTCGGTACCACAAGACCACCCATACATTTGAGCATGAGAAATGATTTCACATTTTTCAAAGATTTCACATTCTCATTCTCAATCTATTCATACATGGGACACAAGAGCCGCCAGGGATATTGGTTGAACCAAGACAATGGAGGTTCGGAAGTTACCAACGGATTCAATGTTCCGAAAAAGGAATATTGGACACCCGATAATCCTACAAACAAGTATGCACGTCTGAATGCACAGGGACCTAACACAGGCTTGGCAGGTGGTGTAGACAAGGTTTACAATAGAAGCTTTGCACGACTTGACAACATCACTTTAGGCTATTCATTGCCTCAAAGGTTTACAAGTAAATTTCAGGCTGAAAGGATTCACGTAACCGCAAGCTGCAATAATGTGTTCACAATCTCAGGCTGGGAATATGGAGATCCTGAAACAGGGGGACTTGCAACGCGCGCTTTTAATTTGGGTTTGAATATAACCCTCTAATTATTGAGAATCAATTAATACTAATAAAATGAAACTCAAAATGAAAAAAAATAGAATTAAATTATTCCTGGGTTGCATGGCGATTGGTTTATTTGCCACGCAGATAAGTTGTACCGACGCCTTTCTAAAACAAGACCCTCTGTCGTTTTATGAACCCACGGCAACTTATACGACCGAAGCCGGTTTGAAATCAGCACTTGCCATGTGCGATCTACACTATAAGACGATGCTCATGGATGGTAACTGGAATGTGCTTCCCATTGCTTCATTATATATCATGAGTGATATAGGCCTATATGCAAAGACAGATGCCGGCGGGGGAATCATGGATGATTTTGCCAACAAGATCACTCCCACTTCGGGTATGTCTTCAGGAGGCGACTCCAACGCCATGATGCGTTTCTGGAATGAAGCATGGAATGGAATCAAGTACGCAAACACCGTCCTTTCTTATGTAGATAAGGTTGAGGGGCTCGACGATGCTACCCGAAACGCTTACAAAGGTCGTGCCTACTTCCATCGTGCCTATAAATATTATCATCAGGTGCTTTTATTCGGGGATGTACCTTTGATTACGAAGATCATTGAAGTCCCCAAACAGAATTACAAGTCAACAAGCAAAGAAGCCATTTTTGAGATGTTGGCACATGACCTGGAGTTTGCGGTTGAACATGTGCCTTCACAACAGGAGATGCCCTATTATGGAGCAGTGAACAAAGAGGCATGCATGCAGCTCTTGATCAAGTGCTACCTTGTGAACGGAGAGTTCAAGAAAGCAGAAGACATGGCTACCGACCTGATTCAAAATTACGGTCTAGAACTAATGACAGCACCTTTCGGAACATCTGTGCCCTCGGGAAACCCTGACACATGGTCTGTTGAACGCAATGTACTCTGGGACCTGCACAGAGGTGAAAACATCACATCTCCCGCCAACAAGGAGACCATCCTTCCCATCTTGAACTATAATGACCAGAACTTCACTGCATACGTTACAATGCGTGCATTGGGTGTTCACTGGTCGAACGGTGATATAATGGATCCTGCAGGATTGAGTGCTCCAACCTACAACTGGTCTCGCAACGATGGCAACTACAATAAGGAGCTTGACTGGTTACGTGTGCTGGGACGGGGCATCGGATGCTTCCGTACATCTCATCATTACAACAAGACGATCTGGATAAATGATGGTGAAGTTGATACACAAGACTTGCGTCATAATAGAGAAATTGGAAACTGGGTTGAGATGGAAGACCTAAAATACAACCGTCCCAACTCCAGGTTCCATGGAGAGAA
>JAAZLV010000206.1 GCA_012799155.1 Bacteroidales bacterium
ACACGCTGTTGGAAGCAATAGCCACCAATGGAGGCAAGGTGGTGCTCACTACCGATCATGGTGCCATCAGGGTGAAAAGGGGGGTAAATGTAGTAGGTGAGCGTGATACCAATGTGAGCCTTCGTTATAAATTTGGGAGGAACCTGGGTTATGATCCTTCTACTCTCTTCGACATGTTGCATCCCGAGAATTGCGGACTGCCCGCACCGCATATCAGTACCCGTTATCTCTTTGCATTGAACAACGATCTGCTGGTCTACCCCAACAATCGGAACCACTACCTTTCCCTGTACGAGAACAGTTACCAGCATGGAGGTGTTTCAATGGAGGAGATGCTTGTCCCGCTGATTACACTTAAACCAAAATTGAATGTATGAAGATCGTCATCAATGATATTGAGCAGATAAATGCTGCTGCCCGCACTTTCCTCCGGGAGACAAAGGGACACAAAGTATTTGCCTTTTACGGAACAATGGGTGCCGGCAAGACAACTTTTATAAAAGCCCTTTGTGAAGAGCTGGGCGTGCAGGAGACGGTGGCCAGTCCCACCTTTGCCATCATCAACGAATACAAGGATAGGCAGGGGGAATCGGTCTATCACTTCGATTTTTATCGCATCAACAAGTTGGAGGAGGCATTCGATTTCGGGTACGAAGACTACTTCTACAGCGGCAGTCTCTGCTTCATTGAATGGCCTGAACTGGTGGAAGAAGTTTTGCCTGAGGGAACAATGCGTATTTCCATTCATGAGAACGAGGATGGAGCGCGTATCTTGCAGCAGATAGAGTGATTCGATGAACTCCGATTAAACGAAACACCACCAAATCGCTCTTACAGATAGGCTTTTTCCCGCTGAATCCGGGATGAACCATTAGTTTGTCAATTCCAGAAATATGAAGAAAACAATCATAGCGGCACTTATAGCACTCTCAGCCTTGTCGGCATCGGCACAGGTCAATACCGATCGTGTGATGATGATCGGAAAAAATGCCCTCTATTTTGAGGATTATGTCCTGGCTATCCAGTATTTCAACCAGGTCATATCAGCCAAACCCTATTTGGCTGAGCCTTATTATTTCAGGGCAATGTCGAAGTTTATGCTTGATGACTTTAAAGGTGCCGAGGAGGATGCCTCAGAGTGTTTAATTAGAAACCCTTATTACACTGCTGCCTATCAGTTGCGAGGGGCCGCGCGCCAGAACCAGGAGAAGTACCAACTGGCAGCCACCGATTATCAGCGAAGCCTCGAGTTCTTTCCCGAGGATAGGATCACACTGGTAAACATGGGGATCGTCAATGTGGAGATGAAGCAGTATGAGGTGGCAGAAAAGTTCTTTGAAGTGTTGCTGCGCCGCTTTCCCGATTATACACCGGGTTATCTGACGCGTTCTCAGCTCTACCTCGAACAAGGGGATACCATTCAGGCACTGACGGATCTGGACAAGGCCATTGAGATTGATCCCTACACTTCACAATCGTTCTCCGCACGCGGTCTGCTATACTTCCAGCAGAAACAGTACAACAAGGCTCTTGCCGACCTGGATGAAGCTGTTCGCCTCGATCCCTATTTCACCGGTAACTATATCAACCGGGGACTGGTGAAGTACCACCTGAACGACCTTCGTGGGGCGATGGCCGATTACGACAGGGTGATTGAGACAGAAGAGAACAACCTGATTGCCCGTTTCAACCGGGGCTTACTGCGTGCACAGGTGGCCGATAACAACCGCGCCATCAGTGATTTCGACAAAGTGCTGGAGCTTGATCCTGATAATACCATCGCTTACCTCAACCGCTCCATGCTGAAAAACGAGATCGGTGACAAGGGTGGAGCACTCAGTGACCTGAACATGGTGTTGGAGGCGCATCCTGATTTCTTTAACGGTTATTACATGCGGTCTCAGCTCAAGAGGGAGTTGAATGACTTGCGCGGATCGGAGAACGATTACCTCCTGGCACGAGCAGAAGAAGCGAAAGCCCGAAAGAATGCAACCTCCAATATCGAGCCATTAGACAAGATGTCCGGTGATGATGGGGTAAAGGCTACACGTGATGAAACAGATACCAACATCGAGAAGTTCAATCTGTTGGTGGTGGCCCATGAGGAGGATTCGCAGAAATCGAAATATCAGCGACAAAGCAGGGGCAAGGTGCAGAACATTCATGCTCCGGTGGAAATGGAACCACTCTTTGTGTTGACATACTATGAAAGATCGGTTGAGGTACACCGCCCGGTTTACTATTCTGAGGCTATGGACAAGGGAAACAGTCAACTTGGCCTGAACTGGATACTGAAAGTAACCAATCTTGAGGCACCTCTGAACGAGTTGCAGGTGCAGACCCATTTCCGATCAATTGACAACTACTCACGCAGATTGGAGGATGATACCCGGAACGCAGCACTCTTTTTTGGTAGGGGTATGGATTTCATGCTGGTCCAGGATTACGAGAATGCATTGAAAGATATGAACAGGGTGCTGGAGATTAATCCCGAAATGATCCTGGCGCGATTTGCCAGAGCCGTAATCCGTACCAAGCAGATGGAATATGACCGGCTGCAGGATGACCCGATGATGGTGGATCACGGAAATGGAATTGAGTTGCCCGGAAGGAGCGAGTTGCCTGGGAAGTTACGGCTACCGGAGATCTCTACCCGTTCAATCGACTATGAAGAGATACTGAAAGATTACGAGTCGATTATCCGACTCAATCCCGATTTCATTTTTGCCTGGTACAACAGGGCTGAGATCTTTACCCTGGAAAAAGACTATCGTGCCGCAATCTCTGATTATACAAGGGCCATCGAGCTGGAGCCACAGTTTGCAGAAGCTTATTTCAACAGAGGCCTCTCGCGGCTCTCCATCGGTGAAACAGCTGCAGGCCTTGATGACCTGCGCAAGGCAGGTGAATTGGGCATCATTCAGTCATACAGCATCATCAAGCGCATGCAGTAAGGCGTTTCTTAACGGCTATGAAAAACAGACCCTGGAGTCGTTCTCTACTCCGGGGTCTGACTTGTTGGATGAAAGCAGGGAACAACTTCTCTCCCTACTTCTTCTGTTGCTCTTCAACCCTGGTCTCTACAACAGCAAGTTTGATCTTGTCGAATGCTTTTTGCAGTTTCAGTGTATCGGTTCGATCGGAACGAAAGGTGACTTCCACCGTGGAGCCGTCCTCACCGTATGCCAAGGCTGTCACCCCTTTCTCAAATGGGATGTATCCATCGATTTTACGCTTACAGTTGTGGCAGATCTCCTCATCCAGGGTGAACACAGCGGTCACCTCTTCTTTGTTCTGATTCTTCTCTTTCTTCTGTGCAAACGCACTACTCATGCTGCCCACACTCAGGGCAATAATCATCAGGAATACTACTGTTTTCTTCATAAAACTGAAATTTAAAAAATGTTTGTATTGGGTTTGGCTGATTAATATCTCGGAATATTGTATCGCAGGCCGGCGTAGATCTTCCTACCGTGCACCGGTCCCCAGACCATGGTGGCATCGAAGTCGCCGCTGCGGGGGTTGGCGGCATCGATGATGGGATTCGCCTGGCGAAAATCGAACAGGTTCTCCGCTCCCAGGTAAAGTGAGAAGTTGCGGAAATAACGGGTAATCTGACCATTGACCACCGTGAAGGGATCGAAACGTTCTTCCCACAGCGGGTTGCTGCTATCGGGTGTAGGCATCCTTCCTCCACCATTGAACTGCCCGGTGAGGTCGAATTGCCACTTTCGCAACGGTGTCTGGTAGGAGGCGGTGACCAGTCCCTTGTAGTCATTCAATAGTGGCTTGCTCAGAAAGCGGGATTCTCCGGTTGCCTCGTTCCGATAGTCCGACATTGATCGTGTGTAGCGGTAGGCAGCGGTGAAGGTGAAGCCGGTGAAGAAGGGGTAGCTCAGCTCCACCTGTGCACTGTTGGAGTATGAACGTCCGCCATCCAGGTTATAGAATCGGATGGCATGAGGGTCGCTGTCCACATCTACAACTACCTGGTTCAGGAAGCGTGTGTGGTACCATTCCCCCGTGAGGGTAATCTCACGTCCTCCGGCGGGGATATAGAGGGTGGCATTCACCCCGGCATTCCAGGCTTCCTCCTGGTCTAAACGATCAGCAATTTCGATGCGTCGTGAGCTGGCCAACAGGTAGTTGTTTTCAGCCAACACATTTGCCGTGCGGAATCCTTTACCTAGTGACCCCCGCAGATGGATCCACTCGGCAGGATTATACTTCAGGTGCAGTCGTGGGGTGATAAAAAAACCGTAACGGCTGCTGTGGTCGGCGCGTACACCTCCTTGAAGTATGAACTTGTTTTGCAGGTTGAATGCATATTGCACATATCCACCCAGCACGGTTTCATCGCGGTTTAAAGAGTTGTTGTCAAGCTGCTCATCGAAGCCGTCGTGGTTCAGGCTAAGCCCTGTGCTGAGGTTGTGCATGTGTGAAAAGTCCTTCTCGTAAAGCAGGCTGAGGTAGAGGTTCTGTTGCGTGACATCATAGAGGGTGCGGTCGTAACGCGACTGCTGGTCGTGTACCGAGCCGGAGGCAATCAGAGCCGCGCTTTCTGCCAGCTCATCGGCTCTGAAGACGTAAGCCTGTTTGGTGTAGAACTCCCCCCTGTTGGTTGCCAGCGAAATGGTATAAGGATCATCAATTGTCATATGGGTCTTATCCTGCCCTCCCTCACGCTCTTCATTCACATACCTGACACCATACTGCGCCACATACTTACCCACCTCGTGGTTCCAGCGATTCATCAAGTTCAGTTGCCTTGTCTTTGGGTAGTCGAGGAAGCCATCCTCGTTACGGTCGTGCGATTGGGTGTCGTTAGAGTAGTGTGCGAAAACTGCGGTGGTAAGACCTTCATTCAGGTGGATGCTCGCATCAGCATTGGCCTCCATTCGGAGGGCATCGCTCCCGAACAGGTTGAGTGAGAACTTGTCCATGGTTTGTGGCTTCTTGTACTCCACATTGATCTGGCCGGCCAGTGCCTCATAACCATTCTTCACCGATGAGGTCCCTTTAGAGATGTAAATCCCCTCCATCCACGCCCCGGGGATGTAATCCATGCCAAAGGGTGAGGCTACCCCGCGGAAGTTGGGATAGTTCTCTGTGAGCATCTGCACGTAGGTACCGGACAGCCCCAGCAGTTTAATCTGCTTGGCACCCGTGGCGGCATCACTGTAAGCCACATCAACCGAAGGATTGGTTTCGAAGCTCTCACCCAGGTTACAGCAGGCTGCCCGGTGGATCTCACCCCTTGTCACCCGTTGTGTCTGCAGCAAGGCATCACGCTGGGTGACGGTACCGGGTGAGCGGCGACTGATTACCAACTCATCAAGGAGTTGTGTATCTTCTTCCAGGATGATTTTCAATTCCTCATCGGTGTCATGGACGTGGATGCTCTGGGTGACGTAACCAGTGAAGGTCACAATCAGGTGTTCATGTTTGTCGGTAAGTTCGATCTCGAAAAAACCATCACCGTTTGAGGTGGCTCCTTTTCTGGATGTCTCCCAGTAGATGTTGGCTCCGATCACCGGCTCATTGTTGTTGTCGTATATGTATCCTTTCAGTTTGTCGGCCGCAGATAACTGCAGTGTGACAAATATCAGGAGAAGTGAAAATAGATATCTATGTAACATTGTCTATAGAATTTTAAGTTGTGACGGAATTGCACCGTCGATGAATGTTTTGGGAATACTGCATTTGCCGGCCACATCAAGACGCAGCAAGTTACTCTCTTTCGTGAGGAAAGAAAAGGGGGAGAGACGAATTAAATCAGTAGAGTGGTGAGTAGGGAGCGGTAGACTTCACTACTTAGGTTGGGTGGTTTCTGACTCTCTGTTTCGGGAGAGGAGATCATCGCACTTGGCATCTGATCATGACTTTGAATAAGGTGAGCCATGAGGGGAACATCATGCAGATCAATGGCTTGAGGCTGCAGTTCCTGGTTGCGGTTAAATGTTTCCCAGCTAAAGGCAATCCGTTCCACGCCACAGCTGTCGTGTGTTTCTATTTCGCAGAGGTGATTGGTGGTGTCGTGCCTGTTAGAATCAAAGTTCGCCTGATGTGCATAGGTATGTATCTCACAACAACGATGGTCCGTGATTACTTCCGATCCTTCGCTACGACAATCATCGCAACAATAGAAATAGGCATTCACCCCTGACCCGCCGTAAATGACCAGGATAGTAAGAAAAAGTGTAAGCAAGAGGTGAATGCTTGTTTTCATCAACTGCAAAGATAGAAGCAGAGATCTGGATTTAGAGCGAAATGCTGTTAAAAAAACAAAACCGGTGCAGGGTGACAATCTTTATGATACAACCCTTTTTTACAAAAAACTCACCAAATAGTCCTTTCATATATCACAAAATCACTACATTTGCAATCCAAAAGATAAAATTGACTCATTAAGTATTGTATTACATGATTAGAATAACATTTCCCGACGGATCGGTCAGGGAATATGAAAAGGGAGTAACCGGTCTCGAGATCGCACAAAGCATCAGTCAACGCCTTGCACAGGAGGTTCTGGCAGCAAGCGTCAATGGAGAGACATGGGACCTGACACGCCCCATTGAAGAGGATGCCACTGTCAATTTGCTGAAGTGGGAAGATGAAGAAGGGAAGCATGCCTATTGGCACTCCTCCGCACACCTCATGGCCGAAGCATTGCAACTGCTCTATCCCGGCATCAAGTTCGGCATTGGACCGGCAATTGAGAATGGCTTCTACTACGACGTGGATCCCGGTGAAGGGGTATCCATCAAGGAGGCTGACTTTCCGGCCATCGAGAAAAAGATGATGGAGCTGATCGCTGCCAGGGAGGAGATTGTGCGTGCCGCTATATCCAAGAAGGATGCTGTTGAGATGTTCTCTACAAGAGATGAACACTACAAGGTAGAGCTGATCAACGAGCTGGAAGATGGCACCATCACCACCTATACTCAGGGCGAGTTCACAGACCTTTGTCGCGGCCCTCACCTGCCCAACACCTCCTACATCAAGGCGGTGAAGGTGCTCTCTGCTGCCGGTGCCTACTGGCGTGGTGATGAGAAGCGGCCGCAACTGACCCGTCTCTATGGCATCACCTTCCCCAAGAAGAAGATGCTCGACGAATATCTGTTGATGCTTGAGGAGGCGAAGAAACGCGACCATCGAAAGATTGGCAAGGAGCTGCAGCTCTTTGCCTTCTCGCAGACCGTGGGTGCCGGCCTGCCACTCTGGCTGCCCAAGGGCACACAGTTGCGCATGCGCCTGGAGGACTTCCTGAAGAAGATCCAGCGCGAGTTCGACTACGATCAGGTGATTACACCCCATATCGGACACAAACAGTTGTATGTCACCTCCGGGCACTATGCCAAATATGGCAAGGACTCGTTCCAGCCCAT
>JAAZLV010000207.1 GCA_012799155.1 Bacteroidales bacterium
AACTCGGTACGATCATACTGGATATCGACGGATTCGGACTTCTCTCCATCCCTGTGATGCATTACAATCCCGGCATCCCTCATGCAGAGCTGAGTGAGCAACTGCTCGACCTCGACTCAGTAAGCATAGAGAAGGAGTTCACACTCACCAACCAGGCCAACGGCTATCTCTTTTACCGCCTCGCTGCCAAGCCGGAATGGATCAGGCTTTCGCAGCAGTCGGTATATGAAGACTCATTCCAACTGGATAGCACCCGCCTGCTGTATCCATTTAGCCAAACCTCCTTCAGAATCATCCCCGACAGGGAGCAACTACCTGCGGGAACGCATGAAGGTGAGATCATCCTGGAGACAAATGACCCGGATACTCCAAGATTGCTGATCACGGTTAAGGTTGCGGTCCGTTCGTTTAAAAACCCGGACTCCATGATCCCGCTCGAAGGAAAGGTGATCGATGCCGAATTTGACAAGTTGACCAATTGCGCAATACTCATCACCCAGAACCCGGCACAGTTGATCACATACCAACTTGATCGGAAAGAGAAACAGGTGGTCAGCCTGGAGAGAAATCCCAGTTGCATACAACTCTCCTCCGATCATCAGCTGATATTAGTGGGGATGAACGACCGTATAGAGAGCTTTCAACTCTCCACCCTACAGCGACAAGAAAACTTTGTCACCGGTTTCATCGTTACCGATATCACCGATGGTGAAAACGGACGCTACTATTTCTCCGATACAAACTATGAGCTCTACTCGGTGCAGAGGAAGACAGCAGAAGTAATCAACCACACTGCCGGTGTATGGCAGAACAGGATTGAAGGTGATGTGCTATTAAAATTAAAGGGTAAACCAACATTGCTGCTCTCCAGAAAAACAACCTCCCCTAACGGGGTCTTTATGGTTGATATTGCTGATCCCGCTTCGCCAAGGCTTCTCAATTACTGGCATACCGGGTTCGGGGCCAGGTACTGGACCACTGAAGATCAGCAGCTGCTCTTTAGCACCAACGATGGGAAGGTCTATCATACTCCGGCTGAAACAACCGGAGAAGAGATCAGGGAAACCGGTAAATTGATCCCCTATGACAGCGGATACGAATATTTTTATTACTTTAGTTCTTTCGATCATAACAAGGAGCGTTCGGTGATATGGGGTGCGTACGCATCGCTTGTATCACTGGGCCGTAATATCGTGGTGGCGTTCGACGACAGCCACTACAACCGTCAGCGCACCATCATACTGAACGACTACGTCTTCAACGTATCTGGCAAAGCAGACTACTACAAAACAATGGCCCATTACCTCTTCACCTCCAGCAATGGTAGTCAACTCCTGTTGGTGAAGAATATCGACAGCCATGACCTGTCTACCAATGCCTGGCACCTGGAATTAGTGAATATAACCAATGAATGATAAATGAATCGGCAACAACTATTCGAACAAATTGAGAAGAAAAAATCCTTCCTCTGCGTGGGACTTGACAGTGACATCAACAAGATCCCGCAGCACCTGCTGGAGAGCGATGACCCACTTTACGCCTTCAATAAGGCCATTGTGGATGCCACCGCCCCCTATTGCGTGGCCTACAAGCCCAATGTGGCTTTTTATGAAAGTCAGGGTGTAGAGGGGTGGCTCGCACTCGAGAAGACGGTAGCATACATACGGCAGCGCTACCCGCAGCAGTTCATCATTGCCGATGCCAAACGGGGCGATATCGGCAACACGAGCGAGATGTATGCCCGCACCTTCTTCGACCGGATGAAGGTGGATTCCGTCACGGTAGCTCCCTACATGGGTGAGGACAGCATCAAGCCCTTCCTGATCTACCCTGAGCGATGGGTGATCCTGCTGGCACTCACCAGTAACAAGGGCTCGCTCGATTTCCAGCTGACAGAGGACCTGGAAGGAAAAAGGCTCTTTGAGAAGGTGCTCTCCCGCTCACAAGAGTGGGCTTCGGCCGATCAGATGATGTATGTGGTGGGTGCCACACAGGGTAAGCTATTTGAAGATGTGCGTAAAATTGTACCAGACCATTTCCTACTTGTGCCGGGTGTGGGTGCGCAGGGTGGTTCGCTGGAGGAGGTGTGCCGCTACGGCATGAACAACCGGTGCGGCCTTTTAGTGAATTCATCCCGAAACATCATCTATGCCGGCAGCGATGAGAATTTTGCATCTGCAGCCGCCAGCGAGGCAAGAAAGTTGCAACAAGAGATGCAATTGATGTTGCAAAAATATTTGGGTTGATACAACAATTTATTGATCCATTTTGCTTCCATTTCGTACAGTCATAGTCCTTAACTGGTTCTAATCTCGTTCTAATCTCGTTCTAATATGGTTCTAATATGGTTCTAATAGATTAGACGCAGATTAGAGTAAGATTAGAGTCAGTTACGATTCAATTCAAACGAAAATAAGAAGTATAACACCCCCAATATCATGTCCCTGAAACGCAAAATCATCAATGACCCGGTGTTCGGATTCATCAACATCCCGAACGACTTTGTCTATGCGTTGATATGCCATCCCAACCTGCAGCGACTCAACCGCATCCGTCAATTGGGATTGGCCCCCTTTGTTTATCCCGGGGCTCAGCATACCCGCTTTCATCACTCCATTGGTGCCATGTACCTGATGGATGAAGCCCTCAGGACGCTTCGGGAGAAGGGACACAATATCACTGAAGAGGAGTACAATGGTGCCCTGGCAGCCATCCTGATGCATGATATCGGTCATGGACCCTTCTCACATGTACTGGAGCACACATTGGTTACCAGCGTCCACCATGAGGCAATCTCACTGTTGATGATGGAACAGATGAACCGTGAATGGCATGGAGCATTGCAGACTGCCATCGACATTTTCATCGACCGCCATCCCAAGGGATATTTGCATCAGCTGGTGAGCGGTCAGCTCGACATGGACCGTCTCGATTACCTGCGACGTGACAGCTTCTTTACCGGTGTGAGTGAGGGTAACATCGGTTCGGCTCGCATCATCAAGATGCTCAACCTGAAGGATGACAGGCTGGTGGTGGAATCGAAAGGGATCTATTCCATCGAGAACTTTCTGATGTCCCGTCGACTGATGTACTGGCAGGTATACCTCCACAAGACTGCCGTGGCGGCGGAGAAGATGTTGATAAACACATTGAGGCGCGCACGTTACCTCTCTATGGAAGGGAAAGAGTTGTTTGCCTCCCCCGCCCTCTCCTATTTCCTGCGGAATGATCCAACCCTCGATGATTTTAAAGGTGATGGTGAGGCATTGTACCGTTTCATGGATCTTGATGACAATGATATCTGGACAGCACTCAAGGTGTGGAGCACCAATGATGACACAGTCTTGTCGGTAATGAGTGAAGCAATGGTCAACCGCCGTCTGTTCAAGATTGAGATCTCCGAACAGCCTTTTGGAGAAGAGCGAACGGAGAAAATGAAAAAAATATTTGCGGAAAAATACCGGATTTCACTAGAGGAGGCTGCCTGTTTCATCTCATCTGATAAACTCTCCACCGATATGTACAATGAGAGAGATGACAGCATCGATATTCTCTACAAGGATGGTAGTGTAAAAGATATATCCCGCGCTTCGGACATGCTCAACATTGAGCTGCTCTCCAAGAAGGTGGTAAAGCACTATTTCGCTTACCTGCGCGGTTAAGTCGCGGACAGTTCATTCTACTTTGTTTCATCCTCATTCTCCACCTTTGCAGGATCATCGAGGGCGGTGGGTACGAAAAACCAAACCACCACCATGCCGATCACACCCATGGAGAGGATCACAATTCGAATGGGAATGATTTGAATGACCACGAAGGAGGAAAAAAGCACCATTACTGTCATAAACAACATGATTCCCAGCTTACCCTTGCGGGTAACCCCTTTTCGACGCTGGTAGTTCCTGATACGGGGCCCCAGTATTCTGTTGCTCAGAAGCCAATTGTAAAGTCGCTCCGAACTCTTGGCAAAGAGGAAGGCAGACAAGAGTGCCAGAGGAGTTACCGGCAGTCCCGGTACGGCGATGCCAAGGATGGCCAATGCCAGTGACAGGATTCCTCCTGCAAGGTAAAGGCCACGCCGGATCCTGTTCTTTTCGATCTTCAGCTTAACCTTTTTCTCAGGCACGGTTGCCACTACTTCCTGCAGTGGTGTACCCTTCTCCTTAAATCCGTTACTGTTCATTGTTTTCAATTGCTCTGGTGCCGACTCGTAAAGTGAGAGTCTGCAAGGTTGCAAAGATAACCAAAATCCCAAAACAGGCAAACAGGATCAGGGATTACCCCCTCATCAGCTTGATCTTACTTGTTATTTTTTTTTGGACTTCTTTGGAATTCCATTATCTTTGTAGAAATTGTTAAGGTTATTAAACTGTAAACTTCTATTGAACATATGAATGCTACAGAAGGTAAGAATAAGAAGATCAGGTTGCTTTTTGTGTGTCTGGGAAACATCTGCCGCTCACCTGCAGCAGAAGGAATCATGATGGGTCTCGTAGAGAAAAATGATCTTCAGGATTTGATTGAAGTTGATTCTGCCGGCACTTCGGGATGGCATGAGGGAGAGTTACCAGACGAACGCATGCGAATTCACGGTGAAAAAAGAGGGTATGACTTCTCCAGCAGTGCAAGAAAACTCACAAGAGAGGATCTCTCCACCTTCGATTACATATTGGTGATGGATGAAAACAACTACAGAACCGTGCGGTCCATGGCATCGAACAGCGAGGAAATTGGAAAGATACATCTGATGACCGACTACCTGGTACAGTTCCGCAAGCTGCATAACCATATCCCCGATCCCTATTATGGTGATGCTACAGGTTTCGAGCTGGTGCTCGATTTACTGGAAGATGCCTGCGAGGGATTGTTGCTCGCCATTAAAAAGGAACACATACTGATATAAAAAAAAGAGGGCTGATCATTCATGATTCAGCCCCTTTATGTTAATAGGTTACCTCTTTGTTTTGATTAGTAGGTCATTCTGACTTCCAACTTGCCTGCATCTTCAATCATTTGGCTCACCTGACTGAGTGAAGGCAGACGGCGTACAAGTTGTTTCGCTTCATTTATCTCCTGAAGTTTGGCATAGAGATTTTCTGCATTGCGGGTGCGCAACTCCTTTACCGTGTCTACTCCCGATGCTTCAAGAAGTTCTGAAAATTGGGGTCCGATACCATTGATGCGGAATAAATCGGCGTGATTGGTCCACTTCAATATCAATTTCTCATCGATACCTGTATCTTTTGCCAACTCTGTGCGTCCCTTCTTGGCAGCACATTTATCCAGTAACTGATCAACCTTGTTGATACCGGCTGCTTTTAATTTTTCGCCATACACGGGACCAATCCCTTCAATCTCTTCAATCTTGTAATCCATATCATATAAATTTTTGGTTATTGAACAATCACTTTGACAGTTTACCAAATATAATCAATTTACTGAAACAATCATTTAGAGCTTAAGTCATTTGCATATGCGTGGGGAAAAATTCCCTTTACAACTTATACGAAAGGGTGAACCCTCGTATTGGATGAATTGGTCAAACAACGTAGAGTGAACTGATCGACTCGTTGTTGCAAACGCGCATAATGGAGTCGGCAAACATGTCAGCTACAGAGAGTATCTTCACCTTTTCCGATTTCTGGGAATAGGGAATACTGTCGGTAAAGATGATCTCTTTCAGCTTGGAGTTGTCAACTCTGGTGGAAGCCGGATCGGACATCACGGCATGACTGGCGATGGCTCTTACCGAATTGGCACCATGTTCCATGATCAGGTCGGCCGCCTTGGTGATGGTACCTGCCGTGTCTACAATGTCATCGATGAGCAGAACATCCATTCCCTTCACATCACCGATGATCTGCATATCAGAGATCTCATTGGCTTTTTTACGCAATTTGTAGCAGATCACCATGGGACATCCCAGGAACTTGGAGTAGGCACTGGCCCTTTTGGTACCTCCCACGTCGGGAGTAGCGATCACCATGTTTGCCAGATCGAGCTGCTTCACATACTCTACAAATACACCCGAGGCATAAAGGTGATCGACCGGCACGTTGAAGAATCCCTGGATCTGATCTGCATGTAAATCCATCGTGATGAGACGATTGATACCTGCCGCAGCCAGCATATCAGCAATCAGTTTGGCTCCGATGCTGACACGTGGTTTGTCTTTACGATCCTGCCTAGCCCAACCGAAATAGGGAATCACTGCAACAATCGACTTTGCTGATGCTCGTTTTGCTGCATCAATCATCAGCAGCAACTCCATCAGGTTGTCGGAATTGGGAAATGTAGACTGGATGAGAAATACTTGCTTGCCTCTTATCGATTCCTCATAGGAGACGGCAAACTCGCCGTCGGCGAAGTGTTCGATAATCATGTTACCCAGGGGGCACCCCAGGCTATTGCACACCTTCTCGGCAAAATAGCGTGATTTTGTTCCCGAAAAGATTTTAAATGGTCTTTCCTGCATGCTCTGTTGTTTTCAATTAGGTTCTGATCGCTTAACGTGACCCTTCTATCGGTGATGTTTGAATGATAAGACAAAAGTACAAAAACAAACAACAATAAATGAATAAATCACAAAAAAGTGATTCGGTATATTTCCCCACTGTAGCCATTTAACTGCACATGATAGGGAAAGCCCGGAGTGAAGAGCAATGTCTCTCCCTTCTCTTCTAGCAAAGGTGTCAACGTTCCTTCATCACTCGCATCAATCCCGAAGAAAGAATATGCATGTTGGGGAATATGGAGGGTGCACTCTCTAGGTGTGCGGCCGAAGTTGGTCACCACCAGCAGCAACTCTCTTTCATTGCCACGGAGGAAGGCAAACAGCTTGGTGGAGTCGAATTCGTCATTCTCATAATTGACCGGCATCAGGTCGTAAAAGAGGCCGTTAGAGAGCGCCTCCTCTTTGTTGCAGAGTGTGATGAGCTGTCGGTAGAAAGCCTTCAATTCACACTCCTGTGGTGTTAACAACTTGTTGTTCCACTGTCCATTGTTGTTCCATCGCCGCAACGTATCAGGCGACCAGTAATCGAAAATGGAGGTACGTCCGTTTACTCCGCTGAATCCTTCATTGTCCATTCCCTTCTCGCCCAGCTCCTGACCATTGTAAACCATCACCGGATTGCTGTTGATTGCTGCAGTGACAATCATCGCAGCCTTACCTTTATAAGCCTCTTTCAGGAAATAATCGGATGCCAGTCGCTGTTCATCGTGGTTCTCCAGAAAGTTGAGCATCTTATGCTGGATGTCACCCACGTTGTTCAGGGCAAAGGTGATGTCAGATGAGGGCCTGTATCCGCACGAGACATCGCGCAGGACATCATAGAGTCCCACCTTGTCGTAAAGGTAGTCGAAAAGGTTTTCACCAAGGAAATCACGATATGCAGATGGGTTGTAGATTTCAGCCAGGAAGATGATGTGAGG
This sequence comes from Bacteroidales bacterium, assembly GCA_012799155.1. Taxonomy (GTDB): domain Bacteria; phylum Bacteroidota; class Bacteroidia; order Bacteroidales; family Dysgonomonadaceae; genus Proteiniphilum. The sequence goes on from JAAZLV010000207.1 coordinate 7,435, forward strand.
ATATTGCTCCTTTACCTGCGGAATAACCCATTGCCAGAAAGGGAGAGGCACCATCTCTGCCATATCACATCGGAAGCCATCTACATTCTTCGATGCCCAATAAAGGAGGATATCCTTCATCTTGAGCCATGTGTCGGGCAGTGGTTCAAAATAAGCCTGCTTCCCATTGAGATAATCCACGCCATAGTTAAGCTTTACCGTCTCATACCAGTCGTAGGTGGTTGGCATATGGGTGAAGCAATCATTACCGGTGGCACGTGCGGGCGACTCCTGGTAACTGAATTCGGCTTGTCTCTCCGTGGGGAGTTGTATCTTCAGTGACTCTCCGGGTAGATAGTAAAAATTGTTTTGAGGTGAGAAAGCAACTGAGTCGTTGTCATCATCACCAAAATCCTTAAAACCTGAGGGTTTTGCTACCGAACAATAGTTGCGTGCCACATGGTTGGGCACGAAATCGGTAATCACCTTCAACCCTGCTTCGTGGGTACGATCCACCAGAGCCTCAAACTCCTCCATCCGTCGGGATACATCTTCTGCAAGGTCGGGATCCACATCGTAGTAGTCTCTTATGGCATATGGCGAACCGGCCTTACCTTTGATGATCTCAGGGTATTGCTTCGGGATGCCGTAAGCTGTATAATCGGTTGCTGAAGCATGTGCCGGTATGCCGATGTACCAGATATGCGTGTAGCCGTCAATCCTCAGGTTGCGTAGCAGCGAGTGACTTAGGTCGTTAAATTTTCCGCATCCGTTCTCGGCCAGAGAGCCGTTGTGTCGGTTTGTACCGTTTCTATTGCTGAATAAACGGGGCATCATTTGATAGATGAACAACTTTTCTCTCATTGCATATGTGTTATTTGATAGCCTTTCTAAAGGACATTTTTTCCAGTCGGTTTTTCACATTCTGTTCGAGTAAGGCGTGTCGATGACATCTCCTCACGATCTCCAATGATTTTTTCTCTGCCATAGTGTTGGCCGCAGCATGATACCCAACTTCCATAATCTGATTCTGACTGTGTAAATCGAACATCGATATCTTTTCCAGTCCGCTTGTCTCAATTAGAATATCACATTTCACCTTGTCCATCAACGTATTGGAATTCGACATCAGATTAAAGGTGCGTTCCACCATGGTGCGAATTGACTCTTTTTCTGCTTTAGGAATAATAAGTGAGACGTTGACACCCACAACATAGCGGCACATCTTTCTGATCACCGTTACCGGAAAGTTCTTCAGGATTCCACCATCCACATATGGAATGCCATCTATCAACTGCGGACTGAACACAATGGGAACCGAACAGGATGCAACAACCGCATCTACAAGGTTGTCACCTTTTGAAAAAGCAACTGTACGCGCCTTTTCCCAGTCTGTTGCAATCGCATAGAAAGGGAGTTGCAACTCCTCAAAGCTTCTGGCCCGAAGGTTTTTCTTCAGGAAAGTGTGTAATCCGGTACTTTTCAGAAACCCCGTGCGGGGTATGGTGAACGATACGAACTCACGGAACTCATGCTTGCGGAAAAGATCAACGATCTCATCGGGGTGAAAACCGTCGGCATAGAACACACCGGCAAGTGCACCAGCACTGGTGCCGGCAATCACATCGGGTTTAAGACCATATTGTTCAAGCACCTTCAGGGTGCCTAGGTGCGCGAAACCCTTGGCACCACCCCCACTAAGGGCATATCCTAGAAAATAATCATAACCTTTACCGAAAATTGGCATATATTGAAACCAAACGAAACTTTAAATATTCTATTACAAATATGCTACTTTTTTCCCTATTCTCGACAACACCCATTGTTTAAGAAGTTAAATTAAAAACAATTTTTGCAAATATGAGTAAAAGTACTAACTTGCAATGAATTTATTTTAATATTTAGGTCACAGAAATGAAAATAAGAAAAATTGAGAAAGTAGTTCGTGGTAGTCGTCAGGTTGATGGTGCGGGAGTAAGTCTGGTGAGGGTATTTGGATTCCACGATGTACGTGATTTTGATCCCTTCCTATTGTTGGATGCCTTCGACTCATATGATCCTCAAGATTACATAAAGGGTTTCCCGTGGCACCCACACAGAGGCATTGAGACTGTGACATATCTGATAAAGGGAAGGATGGATCATGAGGACAGTCTCGGCAACAAGGGTTCAATCGGTGAGGGAGAATGCCAGTGGATGACTGCCGGAAGCGGCATCCTTCATCAGGAGATGCCCATAGCATCCGAGCGGATGTTGGGAGCGCAACTATGGGTGAACCTGCCGCAGAAGGACAAGATGACCGAACCGCAGTACCGTGATATCACTGCCGACATGGTGCCGGAGGTGAAGGATGAAAATGGAACGATTCGAATTATTTCAGGAAATTTCCTTGGAAAAGCGGGAGCCATTGAGGCCTCTTATGTGAAAGTGCTTTACCTCGATGTGGAAATATTAGCAGACTCGTCAATGGTGATCCCTACCCCGCCCTCAGAGAACCTGTTCGTCTATGTGGTAAGTGGAAGCGGCACCACGGGTGAATCGTCCGATGCAATCGAGTCCCACACAGCGTTGTTGTTCAACAAGGGTGATCAATTGAACTTCCGGGCAGGTAGTGAAGGGTTAAGAATGTTGTTGCTCTCAGGAGAATCGCTCAATGAACCGATTGCCTGGGGCGGTCCCGTGGTGATGAATACCAGAGATGAGCTGATGGAAGCCTTTGATGAATTGGATAGAGGCACTTTTATCAAACACGAACCTCACTGATTTTTTTCCTCAAGCCGCAACTCTTCTCTTAACTGACGGATGGTCTTACCCAGTAGTGGATGTATCCGATTGGGTGCAATTTCACACAGAGGGGTGAGTACGAAGTCACGCTGGTGAAATCGGGGGTGAGGTAGCGTAAGCAGCGGAGTGTCAAGGATCAAATCGCCCGCCATGATCAGGTCGATGTCGATAAGGCGATCCGCATATTTGCCATCCACACTTTTTAAAACCCTTCCAAGCTCTATTTCAATTTGTTGAGTGATTGCGAATATAGTATATATGCTTAGTTTGCTACCTACTTCGCAAACACAGTTCACATATTTATTGGGTGAATCATAACCTTCAGGCTTGGTTTGATAAAGAGCGGATAGGGAAATAATTCTCCCAATCCGCTCCTCAATTTTCCGGAGAGCTGTATGGATCTGCTGCTCCCTATCGCCCAGGTTTGATCCCAGCGCCAGGAACAGGGAATCTGTGCCTGTAACCGTCAAACCCATCTCAGTCTAAGATCAGCATTGCATCTCCATAGGCTCCAAAGCGATACTTCTCTTTCACAGCTTCTTCATAAGCACCCATCACAACTTCATAACCGCCAAAGGCTGAAGCCATCATCAGCAAGGTTGAATATGGCAGGTGGAAATTTGTGATCAGGCTGTTTGTAAGGGTGAACTCGTATGGCGGGAAAATGAACTTATTGGTCCATCCTTCTCTTGGCTTGATGTGACCGTCAGTGCTCACCGTGGTCTCCAAGGCACGCAGAACAGATGTACCCACAGCACAGATGCTGTGTCCTTCATCCTTGGCCTTGTTCACCTTTTGGCAAAGCTCTTCAGTGATGCTTATCTGTTCAGACTCCATCTTGTGCTTGGTGAGATCTTCCACGTCGATCATACGATAGGCACCCAGTCCGTTGTGTAGGGTAAGAAATCCAAAATTGATATCCCTGATTTCCATTCGCTTCATCAGCTCACGACTGAAATGAAGTCCGGCAGCGGGTGCCACAACCGCCCCCTCGTTACGGGCAAAAATGTTCTGGTATCGCTCTACATCTTCAGGTTCGGCATTACGCTCCATATATTCAGGGATGGGTGTCTCGCCAATGGCAAAGAGTTGTTGCTTGAACTCATCGTAAGGTCCGTCGTAGAGAAACCTCAGAGTACGACCACGTGATGTGGTGTTGTCTATCACCTCTGCTACCAGTTCTTCATTTTCTCCAAAATAGAGTTTGTTGCCGATGCGTATTTTTCGTGCCGGATTTACCAACACATCCCATAGGTGTTGATCGGGGTTGAGCTCACGCAACAGGAACACCTCTATCTTGGCTCCTGTCTTCTCTTTGTTTCCAAAGAGTCTTGCAGGGAAGACCCTGGTGTCGTTGAAAATAAAGAAATCCTTGGCTTGGAAATAGTCCAGCACATCCTTGAATACTTTGTGTTCTACTGTTCCGGTTTTTCGGTGCAAAACCATTAGCCGGGCTTCATCACGATGTACTGCCGGATGCTTCGCAATGAGCTCATCCGGCAGGTTAAATTTGAATTGTGAAAGTTTCATATGATATAACTACTATTTACTCTCTGTAACGGTCTTGCCAATCTGTTGATTCAGAAAATGGTCTACTTCTTCCATCTTCAAACATTGATCAAGAGTCACCTCCCCCACCCGTGTACGGATAAGGGCTGTTAGATGTGCACCCGAATGAAGGGCTTCACCGATGTCTCGGGCCAATGCCCTTATATAGGTACCTTTGCTGCATGTCACCCGGATAGTGATATCGGGTAAATTGCAAGTCACCAGTTCGATACTATCTATAACCAATAATTTAGGTTTAAGTTCAATATCTTCGTTTTTGCGGGCAAGCTCGTATGCTCTTTTGCCATCCACCTTTACAGCAGAGAAACGTGGGGGTATTTGCATGATTTCACCCGTGAACCGGATGAGTGCCTCTTCAACGAGCTGTTGGGTAATGTGATCGGTAGGATATTCGCCATCTATTTCGGTTTCGAGATCAAATGAGGGTGTTGTTGCCCCTAAGCGAATAGATGCCATGTACTCTTTTGTTTCTGCCTGTAGTCGATCAATCTGTTTGGTCATACGACCGGTACAGAGAGTCATCACCCCGGTAGCCAGGGGATCGAGCGTACCGGCATGTCCCACTTTCAGTTTCTTGATGCCCAGTTTGTGACACAATTTGGCCCTCACTACTCTTACTACACGGAAAGAACTCCAATGCAGAGGTTTATCGATATACAAGACAGCACCTTCAATGAAATCCGTCATATTGTCACATACTTACATTCACACCCGCCACGATCAGGATGAGTAGAATTCCACCCACGATGATACGATAGTAGCCGAAGGCTTTGAACCCATACTTGGTAAGAAAGTCAATGAAAAAGCGGATGGCTAGCATAGCCACCAGAAATGCTACCAGATTGCCAGTGATCAGTAGTAAGATGTGATCGGAGAGCATTTCCAGTTGAACGGGATCTTTTAAGAGCTGATAGATCTTATAACCTGCTGCGGCAGCCATGGTAGGCACCGCCAGGAAGAATGAGAATTCGGCAGCATTCTTGCGATCGAGTCCTGTTCCCATTCCACCCACAATGGTAGCCATGGAACGGGACACCCCAGGTATCATGGCAATGCACTGGAAGAAACCGATCTTGAGTGCTCTCTGCCAGCTCATCGACTGGTCAGCCACGGGACGGTTGAACCAACGGTCCACAAAGAGCATGAAGATGCCTCCAAGAACCAGCATCACAGCCACAACGGTTACACTCTCGAGCATGCTGTCGATCAGGTCACCCATCAGCAGACCGATGACACCTGCCGGCAGGACGGCAATGATAAGTTTCCAGTAAAAATCATATTTGTACAGTAAGTTCTTACCGGATTGAAAAAAACTATTTTTTGAAGAGTGTGGATCCTCTATTCCCTCTTTAGGTTTCTCAATATGATTGAGCTTGAAAAAACGCTTCCAGTAGAGCACCACAACTGAGAGAATCGCTCCAAATTGAATGATCACTGTATAGGCTTTCAAAAATTCACTGCTCTCCATACCGAGCAACGACTGGGTGATGATCATATGTCCTGTTGAAGAGACCGGCAGAAACTCCGTCAGTCCTTCAACGATGGCAATGATAATTGCTTCAATAAATGTCATGAAAATGGTGTTTGCAGCTGTTTACCTTCACAAATGTTTACTTTTCCCCTTTTTTTTCTTTGTTGGATGGGTAAAGAATGCCAACAATCATCAGGGCAAAGCCTGAAAGGGCAACTACAGGTGCCACCCTGATTCTTCTTATACTGAATATGTCCGGTTCAAAACCGCTCACAGTGGTGGAAGGACCTGTCATTAGCAGTAATCCGACTACGATTAGCAGGACTGCTATACCGCAAATAATCAGGTTTGTTTTGCTTAACGCTAAGTTCTTTTGAGACATTTCTTTTGTTGTTTATACATAATAAAGCTGGTCGGTACGCATCTTCAGGTACCTGTTCACGGCAAATAGCGTTGCCAGTGTGGAGATCAGAACTCCCATCAGGACGACCACCGTGAATATTATTCCCAGATCGACATTGGTGATGATGGGTTGAATTGTTGCATACTCCCTGTTGAAATAGCTTATCAGTCCAAAGATGATACCGTCCGCAATAATGCCAGAAATGATACCTGTGTAAATGTTGTTCACCACGAATGGTCTGCGGATGAAGCTACCGGTTGCACCCACCAACTTCATGGTGTGAATGATGAATCGCTTGGAGTAAACACTGAGCCGAATGGTATTTCGGATCAACGTGAATGAGATAAAGAGCAATACCAAAGCTAGAACTAGTAATACCGACATCACTTTAGACAGGTTATTGTTTATCAAGTCTATTGCTTCCTGCTGGTACAGAAGGTCGGTCACATTGCTCTCCTCTCGTATAACTTTGTTGATCACTGCAATGCTGTCACTATTTGCATACTCTGAGTGTAGGAAGATTTCTATGCAGTCGAGTGCGGGGTTGTAACCAAGTAATTCCTCGGGATCATCGCCCAGCTCCTTGACTAGTTGCTCTTTGGCCTCCTCCTTGCTAATAAAACGAGAGGAGCGTACGAAGGGCTGCGCATCGAGACTACGTCGTATATTGGTGATTTGGGCTTCACTGATACCGGCTGAAAGCATTACATTGAAACTCATGTTCTCTTTCACCTGTTTCGAAAGGCTATTGCCAGTAAACAGGATTAGCAGAGTGACACCCAACAATACCAACACCAGGGTGATGCTGATGGTGGAGGTGATCTTCGCATTCAAAAAACGGACTACTGATACTTTTTTCTTGTTCGACATAGGCGCTTCGATAAACGAAAGGCGTGATAGATGAAAACAGTCTATTCCAAATTAAGTTGCAAAGTAATATAAAATCTGTCAGAAAACAAGTAGTAAACGGTTTTATTTTCAACCCTCTTTTACCGGTTTGAGCCCCATCTCTTCAGCAAGTACAAGCATATAGCGATATGCATCATCATGTTCGTTGGGGATTATCCCATCAAGAATTGCATCCTTGATGGCCGTCTTCAGGACACCGACCTCCCTACATTCGGGAAGACCGAAAAGTGTCATGATCTCATTGCCGTCCACTGGTGGCTGAAAGTTGCGTACTCGGTCTTTTTCCTCAATCTCACGAAGTTTGCGACGTAGAATTTTGAAGTTGCTCACAAAACGACGTACCTTGACGGGGTTCTTTGAGGTGATGTCAGCTTCACAAAGGGTCATCAAGTGGTCAATGTCGTCACCGGCATCAAAGAGTAAACGGCGCACGGCTGAGTCGGTGACCTCATCTTCTACCAACTGCATTGGTCGCATGTGGAGGGAGACCAGCTTCTGTACATATTTCATCTTCTCATTCTGGGGCAGCTTCATTCTGCGAAAAAGATGGGGTATCATTTTCGCACCTATGAAGTTATGGTTGTGAAAGGTCCATCCTAACTTAGGGTCCCAACGCTTGGTCACTGGCTTGGCGATGTCGTGCAATAGTGCGGACCATCGTAACCAGAGGTCATCTGTCTCACGGGCGATATTGTCTAACACGGAGAGTGTGTGATAAAAATTGTCCTTGTGCCCTACACCCTCTTTTGTCTCAACACCTTTCAATGCTGTAAGTTCGGGAAAGAGTATCTCCAGTAGACCAGTTTTTTCGAGCAGGATGAATCCGACAGATGGTTTGGGTGAGAGAATGATCTTGTTCATCTCTTCAGTGATTCGTTCCATGGAGACGATGGAGATACGCTCCTTGTTGCGATCAATGGCGTCGAAGCTATCGGGGTATATGTCAAATCCAAGCTGGGTGGCAAAACGTACTGCCCGCATCATCCGTAGCGGATCGTCACTGAAAGTAATGTCAGGGTCAAGTGGTGTGCGGATGATCAGATCCTCTAGGTCCTGCATGCCACCAAAGGGGTCCAGCAACTCCCCAAAGCGTTCACTGTTCAGGCAGAAAGCCATTGCGTTTATTGTAAAGTCGCGTCGCCGCTGATCATCCTCCAAGGTACCATCTTCCACGATGGGCTTGCGTGAGTCGCTCCGGTATGACTCTTTTCGGGCACCAACAAACTCAATTTCGTATTCTTTGTATTTGATCTGAGCGGTACCAAAGTTTTTAAAAAGAGTAAGATGCGCCTCCTTGCCCAGCTTGCGTGCGATGGCAGTTGCAAGTACTGTACCTTTACCAATCGCAACCACGTCGATATCATTTGAGGGTCGAAAGAGAAAGAAATCGCGCACGTATCCCCCTATCAGATAGCATTCCATCTGCAACTCATCCGCAGTTTGAGAGATCATCCTGAATAGTGGTGTGTCTATATGTGCCCTAATTTCTTCCGTGGAAATATTCATGTTCAATGGACTTTTATCAATCAATTAGCTATGGAGCAGTTTGTCATTCTGCTGTACTGTTTTTTGTTACGATTTGCAAAATTACAATAATAGTCTCTTAAAGCCATTTTTATGCCGAATATATTTGTACTTTTGCACTCGAATTCGTTGCTAAGCAGGTTATTTTTTGTCAGTTGATATTGTTTTTCTCTTATGCGTTACTCTCATCATTTGATTTCACCCTGGTTAATACTGCTTTTTATACTCTCCTGCGGAGGTAGTGACAGTGGCGCCAGAGAAAATCTAAGGGAAGCGAGAAATGCTTTCGAGAAGGGAAATTATAACCTTGCTAAGTTGAAGATTGACAGCATAAAGATACTTTATCCAAAAGCTTTTGATGAGATTGATGCAGGTTTTAAATTAATGCAGGAAATACGCATGACAGAGAACCGGCGAAACATCATCTACTGTGATTCTATGCTCCGTGTGAATTATATAGCACTCAGCAAACTGCTGAATGATTTTGACTATGTAAGAGACAGCCGTTATCAGGAGTTCGGAGAGTATTATCCCAAGACCTATCCACTTCACTCTTCACTCGAAAGAAACGGGCTCCGTTCAGGTGTACAAGAGAGGGGGGGCCTTTTTATCGAGAGTGTGCTCGCCGGAAATGCCATTCAACACAACCGTATCAGGGTAACAGCAGCTGACGGCAGCTATGCCGAGAGCGGCCGTGTGACTGCCGACGGGTTCAACTACCGGTTCAGCACGCTCAACAGGAACTACGAGATCGTACGTTTCACCGGCAACGATGAGAACGGTGTGGCCGCCTACATCCACGCCTACCGCGACCAGCCGCTCACCCTGCATTTCATTGGTAACCGTACGGTGAACACAGCTCTGAACGATGCGGCGAAAAAAGGAATCAGCCTTTCGTTCGAACTCTCCACCCTATTGCTTGACATCGAACAACTGAAGTTCGAGAAGGAACGCAGCGAGGTGCTGATCCGCTATCTGGAGAGCCGTGCCAACAGCCTGCAACAGAATAAGCGCTGATGTTTTCGATATATCCCGGGCCTAAAACCATAAGACCCTTGGCTCACAATCGAACTTCCCATATCTCGTATGCAATCGTTAAAATTCCACATCCCTATTTCCATATCCTATACCTCACATTCACAACATGATCAAAAAAACCTCTCTTTTATTTTCGTGATTCATGGATCAATATTCAAATGTTTGCTATACCTTTGTCTTGATTTTTGGTGTTGCTCACTTCACACGGCTTCGAAGTGAACGATGAAAAGGGAATCAGGTGTAAATCCTGAACAGACCCGCTGCTGTAAGCTCCGCTTATGTGCTGAACAAAGACCTCAATTGCCACTGTCCACCAGGATGGGAAGGCGTTCAGACACGGGAGTAAGTC
>JAAZLV010000208.1 GCA_012799155.1 Bacteroidales bacterium
ATATTGCTTCGACAGGACAATGCCGATGAACGGCTCACCAAAAGGGGATATGAACTAGGGTTGGCAACTGCTGAACGAATGAATCTGCTATCGAGCAAAGTGGAAAAAGTGAACGAGATCATCCGTTTCGCAAATGATTTCTCCATCAAGGCTGACAGGATCAATCCCTTCCTGGAGAGCATCGGCACCTCACCGCTCAAGCAGGGAGTGAAGCTGATCGACCTGCTTGTTCGACCGCACATCGACCTGGAGGTGATGGCACGTGAGGTCACCCCCTTGCGTGAACTTCTGGAAAGCATTCAGGAGCGGAAGGAAGAGATCATTGAGTCGGCCGACATCCGGATCAAGTACAGCGGATACATCAAGCGAGAACAGGTGATGGCAGACAAGATTACACGGCTTGAAGAGATCCGAATCAAAGACAAATTCAACTACAACGAGATTCAGTCTCTTTCAACCGAAGCAAGACAGAAACTGACCCGTATCAACCCTGAAACCATTGCACAGGCAAGCAGGATTCCCGGTGTTTCACCCAACGACATATCGGTCTTGTTGGTGCTGCTTGGAAGATAAAAAATATCGAAATGTTTCACGTGGAACATTTACAAAGAAACAAACAAATAATTGACAAAAAATGAGCATTGAAAAACTAACAGCTTCCGTGAGGAATATACCAGACTTCCCTATCCCCGGGATTCAGTTCAAGGATATCACCACCCTGTTCCAGTCTCCGGAACATCTCAAAGAACTCTCGGATATTCTCTATGAGAGTTATCGTGACAAGGGAATCACCAAGGTGGTAGGTATTGAATCGAGAGGTTTTTTCATGGGTCCGGCAGTTGCCATCAAACTGGAAGCAGGTTTTGTGCCAATCCGCAAGCCTGGAAAACTTCCGTACAAGGTCATCGAGGAAACATACAGCAAGGAATATGGCGAAGACACCATACAGATTCATGAGGATGCCCTCACAAAGGATGATGTGGTGCTAATCCATGACGATCTCCTGGCCACAGGCGGCACCATGGTAGCAGCATACAACCTGGTGAAGAAACTTGGCGTAAAGAATATCTACATCAACTTCCTGATCGAATTGGAGGATCTGGATGGGCGATCACTCTTCCCGGAAGATGTGGAGGTTAGTTCAATCCTGAAATTTTCTATTTAGGAGACCAACTCTTTCAAGACGGCTCATTTTTGTTATACCCGTAAGATGGTGAACAAAAATGAGCTTTTTTTGTACCTTTGCCCATTGAGCAGCATTAGATAATGATGAACGAAGAGATCAAGAATACCCTTGCAGTGATGCCTCAACTACCCGGATGTTACCAGTTTCTCGACGAAAAGGGCGTGGTGATTTATGTGGGTAAGGCAAAGAATCTGAAAAAAAGGGTCTCCTCCTACTTCAACAAGCAGCATGATCATCCCAAAACAAGGATCCTGGTAAGGAATATCCGCAAGATAAAATACATCGTCGTAAACACGGAGGAGGATACTTTCCTGCTTGAAAACAACCTGATCAAACAACTCCGACCGCGTTACAATGTTATGCTGAAGGATGACAAAAGTTATCCTTCAATTGTCATTAAAAACGAGTATTTTCCACGTGTCTATAAAACGCGCAACATCGTGAAAGATGGCTCCCGTTACTTCGGACCCTACACTTCTGTGCAATCGGTAAACACCTTGCTGGAAATATTTAGAAATGTGTATAAGGTGCGGACTTGCAGGCTTAACCTGACACCTGAAAATATTGCAGCGGGCAAATTCAAAGTCTGTCTGCAATACCATATCAAAAAGTGTAAAGGTCCTTGTGAAGCATTGCAGTCGCTGGAGGAGTACAACCGTAACATTGCTGAAATCACAGAGATACTCAAAGGAAATATCTCGATCATCGAAAAGCAGATTCGTGAAGAGATGCAGAAACTGGCGGTTGAATTACGTTTCGAAGAGGCACAGGAGTTGAAAGAGAAGTTGTTGTTGATTCAGAACTTCCGTGAGAAGTCGCAGGTTGTCAGCAACTTCGGATACAATCTCGATGTGTTTGCACTGGAAGAAGATGAGCAGGCCGCCTACATCAACTACCTTCATGTGGTAAACGGTGCCATTAACCAGGCCTATACCTTTGAATACCGGAAGAAGCTGGAAGAGACAAGAGAGGAGTTGCTAGGCCTTGGCATCGTTGAAATGAGACAACGTTTCGGCAGCAACTCGAAGGAGATCATTGTCCCCTTCATGCCCGAGTTGAAACTGTCAGGGGTAGATTTCACCATTCCGCAACGTGGCGACAAACGCACCTTGTTGCAGTTGTCGGAAAAAAATGTGAAGCAGTACAAATTGGACAAGCTGAAAAAATCGGAGATGCTAAATCCCGACCAAAGGGCAACACGTATCCTGAAAGGTGTACAGAAAGATCTACGATTGAAAGAGGTTCCATGGCACATCGAGTGTTTCGACAACTCCAACATTCAGGGGACACATCCGGTGGCAGCCTGTGTGGTGTTCAAAAAAGCAAAACCGGCAAAAAAAGAGTATCGCCATTTTAACGTGAAAAGCGTGATAGGACCCGATGATTACGGATCGATGCGGGAGATTGTTGAAAGACGCTACGCTCGTCTGCTTAACGAAGGGTCTCCCCTACCCCAACTAATTGTAATTGATGGCGGTAAGGGGCAACTTCACGCTGCTGTAGAATCGCTCCAGAAAATTGGCCTCTATGGCCAGATTGCTGTGATCGGCATTGCGAAGCGACTTGAAGAGATTTATTATCCGGATGACTCCGTTCCGCTCTACATCGACAAGAATTCAGAGACCCTGAAATTGATTCAGCAGTTGCGCGATGAGGCACACCGTTTCGGCATCACCTTCCACCGGCAAAAGAGAAGCAAGTCGCAAATCAGTTCGCAGCTCGATAACCTGAAAGGGATCGGTAAAGAAACAAAGAGAAAGCTGCTCACCCATTTCAAGAGCATCAAACGAATCAGGGAGGCAACCGACCAGGAGATCGCAGAACTGATTGGAACAAGCAAGGCTGCATTGATTCGCCAATGGATCAGTGAAAGCAGTAATAAAACTGAAATATGAGGGTATTGATTCAACGCGTTTCGCATGCCTCCGTGACAATCGGTGGTGAAATAAAAAGCAGGATCGACAATGGTCTGTTGCTATTTGTCGGCATTGAAGAGGAAGATGATGACAACGATATTGAGTATCTTTGCAAGAAGATCGTAAACCTTAGAATTTTTGACGATGCTGATGGAGTAATGAACCTCTCGGTTTCTGATGTTGCCGGAGAGCTGTTAGTCGTTTCGCAGTTCACACTCCATGCCAGTACCAGGAAGGGTAACCGTCCCTCCTACATTCGTGCGGCAAAGGCGGAGAAAGCTGTTCCCCTGTATGAGAAATTCTGTCAATACCTTGAACATCTATCAGGTAAGACGGTTCAAACAGGAGCGTTTGGTGCCGATATGCAAGTAACGTTAAACAACAACGGTCCGGTCACCATCTGGATTGATTCAAAAAACAGGGAGTAGATGAGACTACAGGAAGCACAACAATTGATCGATGAGTGGATACGCACCCATGGTGTCCGATACTTCAGTGAGCTGACCAACATGGCCATCCTCACCGAGGAGGTAGGTGAGGTGGCCCGTATCATCGCCAGAACCTACGGTGAACAATCCTTCAAGGAGAGCGACCGCAAGGCGGAGCTGGCGGATGAGCTGGCGGATGTGCTCTGGGTGTTGCTTTGTCTGGCCAACCAGACAGGTGTTGACATGGAGGAGGCATTGAAAAGGAACATTGCGAAAAAAAGCAAAAGGGATGCCACCCGTCACAAGGAGAATCCAAAACTGAACGAATAATTTGAACTAAACCAATAAATTTTAATCCTTTATGGAAAAAGAGAAGTATCATTCTACCCTGGAGGCTTATCCTTTCAGGCTGACCGATGAGCAGGTGACAGAACAGGTGAATAAACTGTTGGCTGAGAAGAGTGAACAGAACAGAACGAAAGAGGTCTACAGCAACATCTATGGCTGCATCGATCTTACCACCCTGAACAGCACCGACACCCGTGAGGGAGTATGGCAGTTTACCGAGAAAGTGAACAACTTCGACGGTACCCGACCCGATATCCCAAATGTGGCGGCCATCTGCGTCTATCCAAATTTTGCCCGCACAGTGAAGGAAGCGCTCACGGCCGACGTGCAAATCGCCGCTGTATCTGCCGGTTTCCCATCGTCACAAACCTTTACGGAGGTGAAAGTGGCAGAAACAGCACTGGCTGTGGCCGACGGAGCAGATGAGATCGACGTGGTGATCAACCTCGGCCTCTTCCTTGGGGATGAATATCAAGAAATGTGCGAAGAGCTTTCGGAGATCAAAGAGGCTTGCCGGCAGGCAACTTTGAAGGTAATACTGGAGACTGGTGCGTTGAAAACAGTTGCAAACATTTACAAAGCATCAATTCTCTCGCTCTATTCCGGTGCTGATTTTCTGAAAACCTCTACCGGTAAGGGTTATCCCGGTGCCTCACCAGAGGCTGCCTGGGTGATGTGCCGAGCCATCAGCGACTACCATCAGAAAACAGGGCGTAAGATAGGGATAAAGGTTTCTGGTGGAGTGGCTACTCCGGAAGATGCGCTCACAT
>JAAZLV010000002.1 GCA_012799155.1 Bacteroidales bacterium
AGAAAAAATAACAATATCTCACGCAAGGAATTCCTCCTCTCCTGCTTTTATGATTGAAACAAATGAATTCGTAACATTTAAAACAACAAGATTATGAAGATTACCCATTTACTTTTTGCAACGGGAATATTGCTAACAATGTTAATCCTGCCCTCATGTCTGGACGACGACGATGATGTGAGTCGTCTCTATCCCAACGCCCTCGTGACTGTAAAGGAAGCAGCAGACGAAACAGTCTATTTCCAGCTGGATGAGACTACCACCCTGCTGCCGGTGAACATCACCTCACACCCTTTCGACTCAAAAGAGGTGAGGGCACTTGTCAATTACGAGGAGGTGGACGACTCCAGTGAGGAGTATGATCAGGCCGTCAAGGTGAATTGGATCGACAGCATCCGGACAAAACCGATGGCACCCAATCTGGGAGAGGATAATGATAATGAATATGGCAATGACCCCGTGGAGATCGTATCCGACTGGGTGACAATAGCTGAAGATGGTTATCTGACCCTTCGTTTCCGGACAATGTGGAGCCAACTGGGAATCACCCATTACGTGAACCTCATCCCCACCAACAATCCCGAAAACCCCTACGAGGTGCAATTCAAGCACGATGCCAATGGCGATGTATCCGGCAGGGTAGGAGACGGACTGGTCGCCTTCAGGCTGGATCAGCTTCCCGATACGGAAGGAGAAACAGTGAAGCTGAAGCTGATATGGGATTCGTTCAATGGAGAGAAATCGATGGAATTTGATTACCGCACACGCGCTGCCACACCGGCATCTTCAGCCATTGCCGCCGCGAGAAGCGTGATACCCCTGAAGTAAACCGATTGCTGAAAGGGATAGACCTTTTCAGCATCCTTAAATTTTTTTATCACAAAAAAATGAGGGTTGGTTGTACATTTGCACCATGTGCAACCAACCCCTTTCATCGGTTGAGGGGCACCAGTAATCAGTCCGGAGAAGATTGGTCAATGATTGAAAAAGAAAACAGTGAGCGGGAACTTGTTCGACAGATCGTGCAAGGCAACAGATTTGCCATGAAGCGGTTTTACGATGACTATGCCGGGTATCTTACCGCGGTATCTGCCCGTTACATCTCAAACAGGGATGATATCAAGGATGTATTGCAGGATAGTTTTCTGAAGATTTTCAACGCCATTCATATGTTTGAATACAGGGGAGAGGGATCGTTGCGGGCATGGGCTTCACGCATCGTGGCAAACGAAGCATTGAGGCATGTCAGCGCGAATGATAAGATGCAGCTCATCGGTTTACCCGAGGAAGAGTTGCCCCTTGCGGCAGAGGAACCGGAGCCGGACTTCGACGATATTCCCGTTGCGGTCATTCAGGAGATGATTCGCATGCTGCCTCCCGGCTATCGTACAGTCTTCAACCTTTATGTATTTGAGGAGAAGAGTCACAGGGAGATTGCTTCCATGCTGCACATTGCAGAAAGCAGTTCCGCTTCACAACTGCACAGGGCCAAGGCCATACTGATGAAAGAAATAGAGTTGTACCGCTTAAAGATAAAGCACGATGAACGATCAATGGCAAAATAAATTGCGCAAGCGGATGGCGATGCATGAAGAGCCTGCACCGGAAGGATTGTGGGAAGCAATTGACCAGCGCATCACATCCGGGAATATGCCCCCCGCGAAGGCGGTCGTCACCCGGCGGCTGTGGGCCTGGCGTACAGGTGCGATTGCGGTTGCCGCGGCCGTGGCCATCCTGCTGATATTCGTCGTGCGCTTCAACCCGGCAGACACCCCGACCGGTGAATTGTTTACCGAAGAGAAGGTGACCACCTCGCCGCAGCCCCAACCTCCCACAGTGGAGATCACACCTGTTGAACAGAGGGAGGAACGATCCTCCATCTCACCTGTCACTACACCTGCAGCCACACCTGCAGCCACACCTGCATCCACACCGGAAATAACCCTTGCTGCACCCGACATTCTTGTTGCTGAGCAGCCAACCGAAGAAATCAGGACGAGTGAAAGCGAAAGTGAACAGAGAATCATTGCCCCTGAAGAGGACGACACCAGGTTGGGGCCCGAACAGTTGTTGGCAATGAATGAAAACAGAGATCAACAACCATCCTCCAGATGGCAGACCGGCCTCTCCGCATCTAATTTCCCTGGCGGATCTTCAGAAACATATCCCGGATACGTCACCCTCGCGCTTACAGAGACGGTGGAGGAGCAGTATCATTTTCTTGCCAACGACACCAGGGAGCGTGCATACACCGATGTGCGACACCATCAACCCCTCAGGTTCGGACTCACCTTCCGCTACAACATCAACCAAAGATGGAGTTTGATGAGCGGATTAAGCTATTCGAAATTATCATCGGAGCTTCAATCGGGAAGCGGCAACTACTATTATGATGACAAGCAGACGTTGCATTTCATTGGCGTTCCCGTGAATCTCGCCTACACCTTCTGGCAGAGCCCCCAAATTTCGGCCTATCTCTCAACCGGCGCTCTTGCGGAAAAAAACGTGGCCGGACGCCTGACCTCAAACTACTACATCGACAATCAGCTGGAAACAACTACCTGGGAGAAAATATCCATGGATCAACTGCAATGGTCCGCCAATGCTGCCATCGGACTGGGATACCGGA
>JAAZLV010000209.1 GCA_012799155.1 Bacteroidales bacterium
CTATAATCCTAGTATAGTGCTGATTACAAGATTGAGGTCTTTTTATTTTGTAATTATCCGGATTTTTTTTATTATCTTTGTACTCAAATTTAGAGATTTAGCTCCATGTCCCAGAAAAAAATATTGTACATTACGCAGGAAATATACCCTTATCTCGATGAAACACCTATCTCGAACACGTCACGTTTCTTACCTCAGGCCATCCAGGAAAAAGGAAAAGAAATAAGAGCCTTTATGCCCAAATATGGACCGATCAACGAACGTCGTAATCAGTTACACGAAGTGATCCGTCTCTCAGGGATGAACCTTATTATCGACGATTCCGACCACTCACTGATCATCAAGGTGGCCTCAATTCAAGCAGCTCGGATGCAGGTTTACTTCATCGACAATGAAGACTATTTTCAAAACAAAGAACTACTGACAGACAAAGAAGGAGCAGAATATGAAGACAATGATGAAAGGAGCATTTTCTTCATTCGCGGTGTGATGGAAACCATCAAGAAGCTACGATGGGTGCCTGACGTAATTCACTGCCATGGTTGGTTTTCGGCATTGGCCCCACTATTCATTAAAAAAGGATATGCGGATGATCCCTGTTTCAGAAACAGTAAAGTTGTTTGCTCACTCTATGATGAGTCGTTTTCCAGACCCTTCCAACCCGATTTTGCCGGCAAGCTTCGATACGATGGTATCGGGGACAAAGAGGTTGAAGCTGTAAAAGCTCTTGGCACAATTGATTACAGCACACTCATGAAGCTGGCTATTGACTATTCCGATGGCATCATCATAGGAAGCGAGAAGGTTGATCCGGAACTAATCCGCTATGCAACCGATAAAGGTATTCAGCAACTCCCATTCCAGAGCGACTTCGAACAGTACTCCGAAGATATCAATCGCTTTTACGATCAAATTGATGCATGATTTTCTTAAAATCCTTAATGAATCCCATTTTTTAAATTGACGTAAGACAATTATCATTAAAAAATGAGAGAAAGCATTTGAACAGCTTTCATCTGAACCTTTTTTTTCTGATATTTGCGCCGTCGAAAAAAAAATATATTGGAGCCAATGAAACCCAACTCTTTATTCAAGGTGCTGATTGTGGCCTTACTCTCATTAATGGCACTCTCCTGTGACGACACACTCGATCAGGTTGGGTTCACCATCCAACCTGGAATGGACTCACTCACAGTTGGTATCGACACCATGCATCTTAGAGCCCGTACCGTTCAACTCGATTCAATATTTGCCAGGACCAAGTATCCTGTTTTGGGAGAATATCTTGATCCTGTTTTCGGATCTATCAAATCAGAGTTTATGGGTGAATTCTACCTGCCTGAAGGATCAGAATTCAAACCGGGTGCCAACATTGATTCTGTGAGGGTTGTCCTATCGTACACCACCATGATGGGTGATACTCTGGCGCCAATGGAATTGTCGGCATATGAGCTCAACAGATCACTTAAAGGAATCAACAACTACACACACATCAATCCGGAAGAGTATGCTGAAATGTCAGCACCCCTGGGGAAGAAAGTATTTACAGGAAAAAACAACAATTATCACACCGAGTATTACACTTCTGGATACGGGAACACCGAGTCTTACAAGGTTTACGACATCAGCGTGAATCTCCCACTGACATTTGGCGCACGGTTTCTCAATGAATACAACAAACCGGGGCATGGGAAGATGAGCGATTTGAACAGCTTCAGAGAATTCTTTCCTGGTCTCTACTTTACAACCAGTTTTGGGAACAGTACCATCATAAACGTCAATTACACCACCTTCTACGTTCATTATCACTATACCGATGTGAAAGGTTCTTCGACCGGTCAGGATACGATCCGCACCGATGCAATGAAACTCTACATAACTCCTGATGTGACCCAGATCAACACTATTCGCAGCAACAACCAACAGTTGTTGGAAGAAAGCGACAGTCACACCTTTGTGAAAAGTCCGGCAGGTGTAGTAACCGAGATTACCTTCCCTTTTAGCGAGATTAATCAGGAATTAGAATCCAGAGCACTCAACTTGGCAAATTTTACCTACTATGCAATTCCTGAGGCAACTGAAAATCCTCTTGTGAAAATCTCACCACCCGATTATCTGTTGTTGGTGAACCGGGATTCATTGGCTGGATTCTTTGAACAGGGTAAACTACCGGACAATGTTACCAGTTTCCTCTCCGATCAGTTCGATAAAAGCACTTACAGCTACGACTTCAACAACATCTCTGCGATGATGAACTACTATAACCGAACGATCGGAGAAGATCCAGAAGACCTGGTCTATTATCTGATTCCGGTAGACGCAACCATCACCACCTCACAGCAGAGTTACTATTCTTCAGGTAGCCAAACGCTGACCGACCTACAAAACCAGATGTGGCCCACGGCAGCCAAACTTGACAAAAGAGAGGGTAACCTGAAAATAGAATTGATATTCAGTAATTATTGAGATAATTGGTGAAAACTGGCTGCTTTCGCCACAGGTTAGAATAACTCTCGCTGCTCCCCCCTCTTCACTCTGCCCAAATGAAGATAAGCCAATTCAGTCACCTCACGACCACGTGGGGTGCGCTTGATAAATCCCTCCTTGATGAGAAACGGTTCATATACCTCTTCAATTGTACCGGCATCATCTCCAACAGCGGTGGCGATTGTAGTGATTCCCACCGGTCCACCATTGAATTTATCAATGATCGTGAGCAATATTTTATTGTCGATTTCATCCAGCCCATGTTTGTCAATGTAAAGCGCTTCGAGCGCATAGGTTGAAATGGCCCGGTCAATACGCCCGTTGCCCTTCACCTGTGCAAAGTCACGCACCCTTCGCAGAAGGGCGTTGGCCACTCGCGGTGTACCGCGGCTGCGTGAGGCAATCTCCAATGCAGCATTCCGGTCGCAAGCGATCTGCAGGATATCTGCAGATCTTAGGACAATACCTGTAAGGGTATCGATGTCGTAATATTCAAGATGCATATTTATCCCGAAGCGGGCACGTAGGGGACTGGTGAGCAGACCGCTGCGGGTGGTAGCACCCACCAGTGTGAAAGGATTGAGATCGATTTGTATGGAGCGGGCACTCGGTCCCTTGTCGATTACGATGTCGATGCGATAGTCCTCCATCGCACTGTAGAGGTACTCCTCCACCACAGGTGAGAGACGATGTATCTCGTCAATAAATAGAACATCGTTGGGTTCCAACGAAGTGAGTATTCCAGCAAGGTCCCCCGGCTTGTCAAGCACCGGTCCTGAGGAAACCCTGAACCCAACACCCAGCTCATTGGCGATGATGTTCGACAGGGTGGTTTTACCCAGTCCTGGGGGACCGTGTAGCAGCACGTGATCGAGCGATTCACCCCTCATACGGGCGGCACTTACGAAAATCTTCAGGTTTTCTACGATCTTCTCCTGTCCGTTGAAGCCAGTAAAGGTAAGGGGACGCAGTGTATTTTCCACTTCCCTCTCGCCCTCCGGCAACATACTTTTTGCCCGGATATCAAATGATTCCTCTATTGTCATAATCTTGCTGCAAAATGCAAATGTAGCTATTTCCTGCGACTTTTGGAAATGGCTGATGCGTTGCGTTTCAAACCGCTTAACTTAGCTCTTTTTACTGCCGACTGACGAAAGATATGGTTCCAGCGATCCTCATCCATCTCCATGATCTGCTCCAGATCAAGTTTCAGAAATGCATCCGATGGCATGAACTCAGGTATGTTGTGCGACATGGCATCCCGATTCCAGGGACATACCTTCTGGCAGATATCACAGCCGTAAACATTGTTCCGTAAATTGGGTACAATTTCGGGTGCTATCTCACCCTTATTTTCAATAGTCTGATAGGAAATGCAACGGGTGGCATTCAAGCGGTATGGTTCTTCGATGGCATTGGTGGGACAGGAGCGGAGACAGCGGGTGCAGTCGCCACAGTTCTCGGTGACAGGCTCATCGTAATCGAGTTCAATATCTATGATCAACTCTCCAAGAAAAAAATAAGAACCTTTGCCTGGAATTATCAGCAGAGTATTCTTGCCAATGAAACCCAAACCTGCACGTGCTGCCCAAAATCGCTCCAGGACGGGTGCGGAGTCGGAGAAATACCTTCCTGTAACGTCCGGAACACGCTCCCTTATCCATTCGAATAGGCACCGAAGCTTCTCTCTTACCACCTCGTGATAATCCTTCCCATAGGCATAATAGGCGAACTGAGGCACCTTTCCCGGAAGTTTTACAGGCGGATAGTAATTCAGCGCAACCGATATGATGGAACGTGCACCCTCCACCAGCAGACGCGGATCGAGTCGCTTGTCGATGTTACGCTCCATATAACCCATACCTCCCTGCCAGTGATCCTGCAACCACTGCATGTAGCGCTCCTCCTCTCCGCTTTCGGTAGCGCGGCAAATACCGCATGCATCGAAGCCCAGGTCTAGAGCCTTCTGTTTGATCTCATCTGAAAAAGCCATTCTCGCAAATGTACATCAAAAAACAAAATTAGCCTTAAAAAACGGGTAGTTTCAAGAGACACATTTTTCACGACTGTTGCAACAAGGGTGTCAAAAATCCAGATATGTAAATTAAGTTGCGTATTTTTGCGAGGCAAACCGCTATTTTTAGACCCTCTGATGACGGAACCAACACTCAAACATAAAACTACAGTATCACTCTTCTGGAGTTTTCTGGATAAATTTGGGCAACAGCTCATCTTTTTGGGTAGTAGTATCGTGCTGATGCGTATCCTTACTCCCTCTGAATATGGATTGATCGGGGCACTAACCATCTTTATTGCTTTCTCAGCATTACTTGTTGATAGTGGATTCAGTCGTGCCCTTCTCAACAGAAAGCATATCACAGATGAAGAGTACAGCACTGTATTCTATTTCAACCTGCTGTTCAGCATTTTGCTTTATTTGCTACTATTCGCTGCAGCCCCCCTCATTGCACAACTCTTCCACGATCCCCGGCTCATACTTATTTCCCGCGTTCTCTTCCTTTCACTCATCCTCAATGCCGCGGGTATGATCCAAATGACACTCCTTACCAAAAAGGCAAATTTCAAAGGAATCACTCGTGTGAATCTCGCGGCTCAAGTTATTGCTGTAATTGTTGCCATAGTGATGGCATTGAATGGATATGGTGTCTGGTCGCTGGTTGTGCAGAACCTTCTTATTGCTCTCTTCCGCACATTGTTTCTCTGGAGTTACTCACGCTGGACACCACTGAAGCAGTTCAGCCTAAAACTGCTTCACTCCTTTACCAGGCTGAGTTACAAGTTAGTTACCACTTCTCTTATAAACGCCGTCTTTAACAATATCTACCCATCCATCATTGCCTACTTCTATCCAAATGCGATGCATCAAGTGGGCTATTACAATCAGGCTCAGAAATATCAGGATATACCTTTTGGAATCCTGTCCAACACATTCCGATCCGTCTCAATACTGATACTCCCCGAGATCAACGATCAGACTGAAAGGTTGCATCGTGTGGTGAGCAAAATGATGAAATCACTCGCTTTCTTGTCTTTTCCCATCGGATTCCTGATGATTCTGATTGCCGAGCCTACTTTCCTCTTTCTCTTCCAGGAGAAATGGTTGCCGGCAGTACCCTACTTCCGGATACTCACACTTGCGGGAATCATCTCTCCCTTTGCGTTTATATTGAATGAGCTCTTTATCGCCAGAGAGAAAGCCAATTACTTTCTCGGAGTGGAGATCATCCGGCGACTGATACTGGTGCTCCTCATCGCACTGCTCTTCCGTTATGGTATCATGGGGCTTGCAGCCAGCTGGGTTATCTATACCTATGTCACACTGATCATCTCTCTCATCCTTTCACGGCGACTAATCCGATACTCTCTGTCAGCTTTTGCCAGCGATGTGCTTCCCTACCTGTTGCTGGCTCTGATTAGTAGCGGTATTGCATGGTTCATAACCCGTAATATCCAGCATGACTTGCTCTTTATCTTTACAGGGAGCGTTATTGTGGCTTTCTTCTACCTTCTATTTTGCCGCCTCCTGAGACTTGAGATGATCCAGGAGATCAAGGAGTGGATCATCACACAAAAATAAGCTGCTTCACATGTTACATGACACCCTCAATCCAACTCTTTGCGTCCTAATCGTATCCTACAATTTCGAACCATGGATCGATCGCTGCCTGCACTCCCTGCGGGCCTCAACCCTGCGGGTCACGACAGTTGTGGTGGACAACGGCTCAGATGACCACACTTGTGAAATCATACGCTCACGTTTTCCCGAGGTAGTACTGATCAATAGCGGAGAGAACCTGGGATTCGGCAAGGCCAACAACATCGGTTTTCGATATGCACTGGAGAAAGGGTTTGACTATCTATTTTTGATGAACCAGGATGCACGCATCGAACCTGACACACTAACCCAGCTGGTGGCTGCTGCAGAAAGAGAGAAAGCTTACGGGATACTATCACCCCTCCACCTCAACAGCAGAGGTGATGCTACTGACTTTGGTTTTGCTGAATATACGGGCATTCGTGACAGGAGGGATGCCGAACGGTTGCCGTCTGCAGTTACCGAATATAAATTTATCAATGCAGCACTTTGGCTAGTACCTGCCCGGATCATCCGTGAGGTAGGTGGCTTCGCCCCGCTCTTTGCACATTACGGTGAGGACCGTAATTTCGTACTGCGGATGCAAAAAAAGGGTTACCGGTTAGGATTGGTGAAAAATGCTGTAGGGTATCATGAGCGGGAGAACAGAGTACTGAGTAGAACTCAATTCTTCTACTCAGAATATGTCTACTTTCTCACGGAGGCTTCCAATCCCTATTACAACTTTATCAACGCGTTTGCATACAGCGTGCTTGCCGCCCTGAAAAAGGCCGGCAAGGCTCTTATTGCAGGTAAAGGCAGGGATGCAGCAGCCTACAACTCCATAGCACTGCGTCTGGTGAGTAAGTTGCGGGCTGCCAGTTACACCCGAAGAGAAGGATATCCTATGCAAAAGTGAAATCCAGCTGCTTGCGATCGAGGTTGGCACGTGCCACCTGTATTGAGACCGGTTGCCCGAGACGATATTCACGCTTGGAACGACGTCCCACCAATCGGTAGTTCTTCTCATCCAGCTCATAAAAATCATCATCCAGCTCTCGGATGGGAATCATCCCCTCACACTTGTTCTCATTTATCTCAACGTAGAGTCCCCATTCGGTGATACCGGATATCACTCCGTCATACACCTTGCCGATCTTGTCCGACATAAACTCCACCTGCTTGTACTTAATTGAATCTCGTTCCGCGTTGGAAGCCACCTGCTCCATCTGTGAACAGTGCTTGCACTCCTCCTCAAGTTCTCCCTGATTCACACTCTTGCCACCAGCCAGGTAATGCTCCAGTAAACGGTGTACCATCATGTCGGGATAGCGGCGGATGGGTGATGTGAAGTGGGTATAGTAGTCAAAAGCCAGCCCGTAATGCCCCACATTCTTGGTTGAGTAGATCGCCTTCGACATTGTACGGATGGCAATTGTCTCGACCAGGTTCTCTTCGGGACGTCCCTGAACTTTGTCTAGAAGAGCGTTTATGCTTTTCGCTACCTCGGTCTTGCTGCCTTCTGGTTTGATCTTATGCCCGAAACGGAGGATGAAGTTATTGAGGGTATCCAACTTCTCCGGATCGGGAATGTCGTGGATGCGATAGACAAACGTTTGGGCTTTTTTGCCCTTAGGTACCCGCCCGATAGCTTCTGCCACAGCTTTATTTGCCAGCAACATAAACTCTTCAATCAGGTGGTTGGCCTCTTTTGACTCCTTGAAGTAGACACCTAGCGGTTTTCCTTTCTCATCGAGGTTGAATTTCACCTCATATCGTTCGAAGTTAATTGCTCCATCAGCAAAGCGGCGTTCGCGAAGCTGGATAGCCAGGTCGTTCATTTTCAATATCTCAGAGGAGAAATCACCTTTACCGGTCTCAATCACAGCCTGTGCATCCTCGTAGGTGAGACGGCTATCCGACTTGATCACCGTGCGGACAATGCGCGACTTTTTGATTTCCGCCTTGTCGTTGAGGTTGAAGATAACAGAGAAGCAGAGCTTTTCTTCCTGTGGACGTAACGAACATAGCCCGTTACTGAGTCGTTCCGGCAACATCGGGATGGTGCGATCCACCAGATAGACCGAAGTAGCCCTATTCACCGCCTCACGGTCCACCAAATCACCCGGCTTCACGTAATGTGTCACATCGGCGATATGAACTCCCACCTCCCACTCCCTGGGAGAAAGCTGTCGCAGTGAGAGTGCATCGTCAAAGTCCTTCGCATCCTTTGGGTCGATGGTGATGGTGAACACATCACGAAAATCCTCCCGTTTGGCGATCTCTTCCTGGCTAATCTTGTCGGAAATTGTCGCGGCATATTTCTCCACCTCCGCCGGATACTTGTAGGGCAGATCGTACTGTGCCAGGATGGCATGCATTTCAGTATCGTTCTGTCCCGGCTTGCCCAGGACATCAATCACCTTACCCACAGGGTTGTTTGCCTTCTCAGGCCACTCAACAATCTCAACTACCACTTTATCACCGTTGCCGGCTCCATTGAGATCCTCCTTCGGGATAAAGATGTCGTTGGAAAGATACTTGTTGTCCATTACCAGGAAAGCGAAGTGCTTCTGTACCTCCAACACCCCCACAAAGCGACTCTGAGTGTGTTGAAGAATTTCCACAACCGTTCCCTCTGTTTCGGCTCGTTTGCGTTTGGCCAGCAACTGAACCCGTACCCGGTCTCCATTCATGGCATGCTTGCTATTGCGTTCGGGAATGTAGATAATGTTCGCATCATCGTCAGGTACAAAAAAGTTCTTGCCGTTGCTTCTTCTCTCAAAACGGCCCTCCAGCATCAAGCCACGATTATTGATCCGGTACCTGCCTCGAGAGGTCTCAAGCAGCAAATCTTCATCGCGTAGCTTGTCGAGCACCTTCACCAACTGTCGTCGGCCCTCTTCGCTCCGTACGTTTATAGCTGCTGCTATCTGTTTGTAATTGTATTGTTTATCATTGTTTTCTGTGAGGAATTGTGTGACGGACGTAATCAGTTCTTTCTTCCTGGGTTTGCTTTCAGTGGAAGAGGTGTTAGTTTTTCTGCTCATAATATCTCTATTGATTAATATAACTTAAACAAATGAGTCCGGTTTTAGTTAACGCAAGGTAATAAAAAAAACAATCTGAATGCTTAAGATAGGACGTTTTCATGAAGATATCCTTATTTTTGCAGAAGAGAAATGATTCACAATGGACAAAAAAAGAATACTCATCACCGGCGCCAGCGGTTTTATCGGCAG
>JAAZLV010000210.1 GCA_012799155.1 Bacteroidales bacterium
CTGGACATCAAAGCACTGGTGATCATTGGTGGTGACGACTCAAATACCAACGCCTGCGTGTTGGCTGAATACTACGCCTCAATCAACTCTGGTGTACAGGTAATCGGATGTCCCAAGACAATCGACGGGGACCTCAAGAATGAGCAAATCGAAACCTCATTCGGTTTTGACACTGCCTGTAAAGTCTATTCAGAGCTGATCGGCAACATCCAGCGCGACTGCAACTCGGCACGCAAGTACTGGCATTTCATCAAGGTAATGGGTCGCTCAGCCTCCCACATCGCACTCGAATGTGCGCTGCAGACACACCCCAACATCTGCATCGTTTCTGAAGAGGTAGAAGCAAAGGGATTGTTGCTCGATCAGATCATTGACGACATCGCAGCCGTAATTGCCAAACGTGCGGAGAGAGGACTGAACTATGGAACCGTAATCATCCCCGAAGGACTGATCGAGTTCATCCCCGCCATGAAGAAACTGATCAGCGAGTTGAACGACTTCCTGGCACACAACCAGGAAGAATTCGATCTGGTACGTCGTTCAGGTAAACGCGATTATATCATCAGCAAACTGTCACACGAAAACGCTGAGATCTATGCCAGCCTGCCAGAATCGGTAGCCCGCCAGCTCACCCTCGATCGTGACCCGCACGGCAACGTACAGGTGTCGCTTATCGAGACAGAGAAGCTCCTGGCCGAAATGGTAAAGAACAAACTGAATGAGTGGAAGAAAGAGGGTAAATACAACGGTAAATTTGCCACCATCACCCACTTCTTTGGCTACGAAGGTCGCTGCGCCGCCCCCTCCAATTATGATGCGGACTACTGTTACTCTCTGGGATACACTGCTTCCATGCTGGTAGCCGCCGGTAAGACAGGTTACATGTCATCAGTACGCAACACAACAGCTCCCGCTGCTGAGTGGATTGCAGGTGGGATACCCATCACCATGATGATGAACATGGAAAGACGTCACGGTGAAATGAAACCGGTAATACAGAAAGCTCTGGTTGAGCTCGACGGTGAGCCATTCAACTACTTTGTAAGCCAGCGCGACAAGTGGGCAGTAGAAACCGACTATGTATACCCCGGTCCCATTCAATATTTCGGTCCTACCGAAGTGTGTGACCAGCCCAGCAAAACCCTGCAGCTGGAACAAAAGGGATGTATCGTAGTGCAGTAACATCACTACCTCAAAGTTACAGACGAAAAAAGGGCTGGCCATATGGCCAGCCCTTTTTCTGCTTGATTCACCGGAAGATGAGATCAGAAGAAACGGAAACGGTTGTCTTCAACACCCAGTTTCTCTTTCAATATCTCCACCGACTGCATCTGCAGACGATAAGCCTTCTCGTTCATCATGCTATTCTTTTCTGTTTCGGCATCATAGCTCTCAGTACCCTGGGTGCGATTGGTCACTTGTGACACAAAGACACCCATGTTTCCCTTGTAGGGACCCTGCACCTTGTTGAGAGGTGCAAAGGCAGAGAGGGCATTCAATACTGGCTCATATCCCAGCCCGGTAATGTTCTGTGTATTGAAGTTGACAAATCGTACAGTATCGATACGACTGTTCATCGCATCTGCATATGCATCCAAGGTTGTGAGGTTTTTAGCTTTCAGGTCGGCAACAATCATCTCTGCCTTCTTCTCATTCAACAATTGTGACCTGATGCCTGATGAAACCTCTGAGAGGGGTGCTGTACCGGCAGGGATCACCTGATCTACACGTGCTACCACTCGCAGGTTCGTAAGGTCGAACTTCTTCACGCTGCCCGGCTTCTTCTCTCTGGCAGCCCAGGTAATCACTTGTCGTGAACCGGGTATCTGTGCCAATGTGAATTCATTTGCCGAAACAGTCATGTTTGGCATCACCATGTACCCCTTTTCGGATGCCAGTTCATTAAATTTGCTTCCTACCTCGGGTGTTGATACAAACTGATTCAGTTCATTGTCAATGTTATTCGAGGTCTTATCACTGGCAATCACTGGCATGTCGATGATGGCCAACTTGTACTTGTTCACCGGCTGAGTTCTCTCTTCTATCTGAACAATAACCTGTTGACCCGGCAGTGACAACTTTACCAACTCGCCTACAGGGCTGTTGAATACTGCGTCCACCATCTCGGAACCAAATGATGCAAGATCGATCTCTCTTGCCCATCCCACATCTCCACCGTTAGAGTTTGGATTGAGGCTGTTGGCCACATCGGCAAACAATTGCCCATCACGAATCACGTTGTAAAGACTATCTGTAAAACGGGTTACAATTGAGTCCTGACCGACCAGTGAAGCGCTGGGAATTGACATCATTCTGAAATGTACTGAATCGGGTGCAACCTTCTTGTCAATCAGCTTCGCAATCTGATATGAAGCACCTTCACGTTCGGGCCCATACAGTTCATTGATGGCTGCCGTACGTACGAACTCTATCTGATCGGGAGTCAACATACTTTCGCTCACGAAAACATCACGGTAAGGTACCTGAGAATAGTCGGCAACTACTGCAGCCGGATTCTGGCTGTTTTGAAGCTCTGTAAATGCTACGCGCGATTCAGCCTCTACCTCTGCATAATCCTCGTCGCTGGGTGAAACCTGCTTGGTGAAGTATGTGAGCTTCACAAGAGGTGCCTCAAGACGGTAAGCATCCTTGTGCTTGTCATAATATGCCTTGATCTCCTGTTCTGTTACAGTCACCACTGTATCGGGTATAGTGAAATAATTCTGTATAACATATGCCATATCGGCATTCTGTTGGTTTAGCTCAAAATTGCTCTTTGCTTCTGCATCGTTACTGATCACAGCGCTTGACAGCAGTGAGATATATTTCTCTTCCAAACGCTGTGTCCTGACCATCTCTTCAATGAAGAGCCAGAGAGATTTATATTGATTTACTATAGCCTGTTCTTCCGGATTGGGACTCGGCATGTTGATGGTATTGAGGAAATCAATTAGAGCGGTGCGGCTGAACATCCCTGTTTGCGGATCAACGAAGAAGGGAAGCTGTTGCAGCACAGGAGAGATGTACTCACCATGTACCAGGTCATTGATCTCCTCCTTGCCTACGTTCAAGCCCAGCTTGCCGGTCTGATTCTCCAACAGCCGTTGCCGTACCATTTGTTGGTAAACCGCTTCGCGGATCTGTGCAGAGGTGTTCTCATCAAGAGAGCTCTGACCGCTTACCATCTTCTGGAACTCCTCAAACTCAGTAATCTTGTCGGCATAGTCCTGTGTGGATACCACTTCGCCGTTTACCACGAACGCTTTATCCTGTGCCCTCCCGAAAAGGGTGGTACCGGAAGTGAGCAAGTCTCCTAAAACAAAAGCAAGCAGTGCCAACCCAATAACGATGACCAACAACGTGCCTTTATCCCTAATCTTTTGTAAAGTAGCCATTTAACTAATCTTTAGTGCTGTTTAAAAGGTAAAATGTAATTTGATTCAAATAAGGGTGCGAAGTTAGTAAAAATAAAGCAGATATATCTTTTTTTTCATGGAAAAGTATGCAGTCGTAAAGAGAAAAATATATCTCCCAGTCACTTCCTTATCTCATCTGCAGACGCACCACCTCGATTTTGCGTGCTGTAACTTTCAGTATTTTAAAGGTATATTTACCAATAATCACTGTTTCGTAGGTCTTTGGGAATCGTTGGGTATGGTGAAGAAGATAACCGGCCACAGTGGAATAGTCATCCGACTCCGGAAGTCCGAGATGGTACAATTCGTTGAGCTGATCTATCTCCACCCTTCCGGAGAGCACAAAAGAACCCTCTTCCTCCTGCTTGATGAAGTTCGACTTCACATCATACTCATCCTCAATTTCTCCAAAAATTTCCTCTACAAGGTCCTCCATGGTCACGATGCCGGAGGTGCCTCCAAATTCATCCACCACTACGGCAATGCTTTTTCGTTGCTGCATCAGGTCACTCATCAACTGTCTGGCCGACATACTCTCCGGCACAAACGAGATGGATGCCACACTGCCTGTCCAATCGGTTGGTTGACTGAAGATCTCCCAGATATGGATGTATCCCAATATGTTATCGATGTCCTCTTTATAAACCAAGATTCGAGATAGTCCTGTCTCCACGAATTTGTCCTTTAAGGTTTCCACATCCGTATCAATGCTCACTGCCACAATCTCAGCCCGTGGAACCATGCAATCCTTGATCTTCAATCCGGAGAAGTCAAGTGCATTCCGGAAGATTTTCACCTCCGCATCCATATCCTCGTCGTTTGTCAGTTCATGAAAGCTCTTCTTCACATATGCGTCCAGCTCATGCTGCTCATTCTCACCTGCCTGCGAATCATCAAAACTGACACCAAAAAGCTTCCCAATGAGCTTGGATAAGAAGATGAAAAAACGTGTCAGGGGATAAAAGAGCACAAAAAACAGGAAAGCTGGCACCAGGAAAAACCTCATCCAAAAGTTAGCATTGCGTTGAAACAGCAGTCGCGGTAATAGATGATTTGTGAGCAGCAGGATTAGAAGAAGTGAAATGACAAAAAGCAGGAGTCGCGAAAAGGAGAGAGTCCCTCCGTCACTCATCTCTTGCAGCAACACCAGCGAAGAGGCAACAAACAGCACAAAAGCCATTGTTTTGCCTACAGTCGAGGTGGCAAGAAATTGCCTCGGGTGACCGAACAAATTGTTATACAGGTAGTTGATATATCCCTTCTTTTTGTTATTGATGGCGAATTTATACTTGTCGCAGGAAAGGAATGCAGCCTCAGTACCGTAAAAAAAAAGGGCTAGCACCAAGCTGACAATCAACCAGATGACAAATAAAGAGTGTGTCATGGCAACATTTTTTTGGGAACCTGTTGCGGCTGCTGTCTCGACTGAAGTACCAATGTGGTATCAACACTGTTTTGCAATGAGTCCTCTACCGGATTCTCTGAAAAAGGAAGCTTGCCGTCATGTGGGCGGAAGATACGGTAGTCGGTCATCGCCTGATTTGACTCAAAGCCATACCCCTTGATCTCCGTCACACCTCGCTTGATCACTATATAACTCTCGGAGTAGACTTTTTCGTTCTTCTGATCCCAGAACAATTCTTCACTGTCGAAGATCTCTCCCCTCATATTCTCCACATGAACACTTTTCTTCAGCTGCCAGAGGTCCTTCTTGCTGAAATACCATGCTGTATCGGCTTTTACTGTAGCCTCGATACTGAAGTCAGGTGTAAATCGTTCAAGGTATATTCCCTGAGGAAAATACCAATAAGGCTCGGCAGCCTTATCGAACACACGCCACTCATCCGCCACCAGCTTATAACGTGTTATTCCCGAATCGGAAATCAACGTGGTAACTGAATCGGTGACCATTGTAGGCACCTCTTCCGGATTGTAGCTGAATGGTACTAGATTTTCATCTTTCTCTCTACAGGAAACAAAAAAAAGCAACATAACAACCATTGCTACAATGGTTGTTATGCGCTCTATGTTATGTATGTCGTGTTGCATCTTCAACACTTTATACCATCCTTTTTTTATCGTAACCTGACCGTGGTGCTTTCACCGATCCAGCCGGGAATATGTACCGATTCTCCTGCTTTGATACCCATCATGAAGGCGGTTTCGGTATCCATGTATGCTGCCGAGTAACGGTTGATCAGGCTATTGGCCTTACCGGCCACGCTAGGATCTACCGAACGGGCTTTTTGCAGTTTGTCAACTGCTGCACAATAAACCAGACCAGCCTTTTCAGATTCGGAGAAGATATTGTTGGCCGAGCTGGCATAGAGCTGGGCTATTAGTATATAGGCTTCACCGTTGTTGGGGTTGTACTCCAATGCATCGTAAGCAGCCGACCTGGCACGGGCGAAGTTACGCTGGTTGGAGAAGATACCTGCAAGTTGCATCATGTAGTTCGATGATTTGCTCTTGTCGGTTTCCAGCTGTGCAGCCTCTGAGTAATACTTCACTGCAGTGTCGTAATCCTTGTCGCGCAGGCTCTTGTTGGCCAGACCCAATGCAGCACTAGCAGAGGGTTCCAGTATATGAAGGTATTCCGATGCGGTGAAATAGAGATCTGACTCAGTACATCCAACAGATGCAAGCGCATCGAGAACCTCGTTCAGGAACTCCTTGTTCGCCTTATTGGGCTCTACCTTGTCGGCATAGTATTCGTTGAGTGTCTTGCAGTCGCCGGCACCACTGGCTACAAATCCTTTCACAATTCCTTCTTTCACCATACCCAGGTAATCGGCGTTGGCCTGGTCACCACTCGACTTGTGGTTGGCGATGGCCTGATCCACATATCCCACTACCTTAAAATAGTCACTGATGTACTGATCCTTGTTTGCGTTGTCAACGAGGTACTGGGTCAGAGATGCAACCATGTAGTAGGAGTAGGCATCCAGCGGATACATCTCACCCTTCATTTCATTCACTGCTTCACCCAACCAGTCGTAAACAACCTTCTGATCTGTTTTGTCACCCATCAGCTCCATGTAATCATAGGTCTTGTATGCAAGGACTGTACCCTTCGCATCGTCTTTGCCAAAATACTTCAAACGGGCATCGTAAATCTCCATCACCTTGTCAAGATACTCCTGTTTCTTCGCTTCTTCAGTTGCAGAAGCGTGAAGTGCCTTGAAAATGCGTGGGCCATAGATATAGATGTTTTTGCTTGAAGCGGGACAATTTTCATAAGCTGCTGTCCAGGGTCCCAGTGCGCTTTCATAGGCCTCTGCCTTGGCAGCCGTCTGCATGAGACTTAGATTCTCACGGCAACTCACACTGTCCTCTCCGTGTCCATAAGGAGCTTTCACCGGATCATAGTCTGTATTCTGGGCGCTGGCTCCTGCTGCCAGCAGGAAAACCATGATACCTGATACTAAAAATTTTTTCATATTCTCTGTTTGTTTAAAGTTGTTTCTACTTCCAATGGTTGTGATTTGGACGAATTGTTAAAAGGATAGTTTAATCTGTTCTCTGACATCTTCACAGATTGAAATAAAGATTCATCAGTTAAATTGCCGTTTAAAGAACCAGAACTCATTGATGTTCATGTTCAATGATATCTTAAACATATCCTGCTTGATCATATAGTTCGCATCCGGCTGCTGCCTGGAATAACCGAAACCGATATTCAGCATGGAGACATATTGTCCGGTCATGTAGTCGCGGAAAGGTAATCCAAGACCCACATTCACCCCATATTCACGGTAACTGCCCATACCCACGCTCAATCCACTCTCCGGATTCACAACAGAGAAGTTGTTGTATGCATTTGAATATGAAAGCCCTCCCCTGAAACGAATGCGCTGAAAAAAGTTCTGGCTCACCGGATCAATCACATATTCCATACCGGTGTTGATGCGAATCACGTCGTTATACCGACTGTCAGCAGTGAGGCCATCCAGCAAGTCAGGATACTCAAGTCCCTTCCACTTCTGGTAAGTGCCATCCAGACCAATCAGCAGACGGCCGGTGGTGTAGGTAAATCCCAGCCCAAAGGTCTCGGGCAATTGAAACGATGCTCCCTGTATTGTGTCATTGAGTTTTTCCTGTGTAGGATTTAACCACGGATTCTCGTAAGGATCGCCACTGAAGAGTAAAACAGAGTGCTTCAGATCTGCTTTTGGGTGGATGGAAGGGGTGTAGACGGCTCCTATTGTAACGGATCGATTCTTGTCAAATTGATGTTGGTATTGCCACCCGAAATCATACTTCAAATCTCGAATGGAGTAGGAATGTTTATCCTCTGTCACCAAAGCACCGCTAGAGACCGGAATCACCACGCTACTGCGGGAGAAACTGCCAAAGAGGTAAGAGACGTTGACTCCGGCAGAGAAGTTCTTTACGGGCTCCCATGCAGCCCCAACATAGATCTGGGTCAATCCTCCCGTACCACGATAACTCTCTAAATATTGCATATTGGATAGCGAGCGCACTCCACCGAAGTTGTAACCTGTCTTGGAGTAGGGCAATAGACCGATACTCCCTCCCACATTGCGCAACAGAGGAAACTGCATTGCTACGTAATCAAAGTTCCCATTGTAATAGTCCCGCTTATTGGAGCCATCATTCATATGAGCCAGGTGACCTGAAACGCCCATGTCAAAGATAAAGGTGAGCGAGTCAAGCTCAGAGTAGGAAGCCGGGTTGCCAGGGTTTACCTGTTGGCTGCGACGCAACCCGTAGCTGATCCCCCCCATCGCTTCCGAGGCGCCTAGTGAAGGGTTGGATAACAACCCGTAACCATATCTGCTGTATGGTGAATTGGAGCCCACTTGTTGTGCAAAAATTACAACGGTTATCAATAGAAAAGCGACCAGTGAAAAGATCCTTTTTTTCCTGCTATTCATTTGTTATTGGTAGTTGAACCAGCTCTTGGCAGCTTGTTATAAAAACTGTTTTAGAGTGCAAAGATGACATATTTTTGTGATGTCACCAACTAAACCCCTGGCTCTTGTTGTTAAAAAGATTAAAGTTTAATGATTATAAACGATTCAACACGGCTCATCCGCAACGGCTTACTTCCCGCCACGATTCAGATATCCATTGTATGAAACTACCTCCGGCAAAGACTTTCGTCTCTTGGGACGCAAGGGTTGGCGACTGTAACCGATCACGATGTCGAGCCATACCCTCTTGTTGTCTGGAATGGCAAGAAGTTCTCTCATCTTCGGTTCGTTGAACCAACCCAGGATACAGGATCCCAACCCTTCTGCATGTGCAGCCAGGGTGATGTGTGCCGCCAAGATTCCCAGATCCATCTGGGCGTAATCCTTCTGCTTCACCCATCCGCCGATGCCTGAGGAGAGGTTCACCCGCTCCTCTACCAGCAGGATATGCACCGGAGCCTGTTTTGTGAAATGGTTCATCCCCAAGGCGCGGGCAGAGGTGGCATCGGCCACTTTGTTCCTGAGCTCCGGTTCATCCACCACAATCATGTGCCAGGGCTGTGCGTTGCATGCAGAAGGTGCCAGGCGGGCTGCCTCGAGGATGCGCTCAATTTTCTCTTTTTCCACCGGACGCTCCTGGTCGAAGGAGCGGTCACTCTGCCGGGTTGAAACAAGTTCCAGGAAATCCATTGTTATCCGTTCAAAGCCACGATGCGGCTGATATACTTGCCTATGATGTCGAACTCCAGGTTCACCACCGATCCATCCTTGATTTGGTGGAAGTTGGTATACTCATATGTATAGGGGATGATGGCTACCTTGAAGCTGTTCTCGGTAGGCTCAACCACCGTAAGGCTCACCCCGTTCACGGTGACGGAACCCTTGTCAACGGTTAGATAGCCCTTTTTTGCCATCTCCCTGTCGAATGTATATTCAAAGGTGAAGTACCAACTGCCATCCGCCTCGGTCACCGAGCGGCAGACAGCGGTCTGATCCACATGACCCTGCACGATGTGGCCATCGAGACGACCGTTCATCAGCATGCTGCGCTCCAGATTTACCTTGCTGCCCACCTCGAGCAATCCAAGATTGGAACGTTCCAGCGTCTCTCGTATCGCTGTCACGGTATAAGTATCCCCCTCAATAGAGACCACCGTAAGGCATACGCCGTTGTGAGAAATGCTTTGGTCTACTTTCAGCTCATTGGTGAAGGAGCATCGCAGTGTGAGGTGCAGGTTCCCTTTCTCCCGGTTCAGTGCGACCACCGTGGCCGCCTCTTCTACAATTCCTGAAAACATATCTGTTGATGAGTTGATTCGTTTATGTGATGATGTCGTGAAATTTTACCAAATGGATGCCCGTTTCTCTTTCGGCAACCACAGCGGGTCGGAGGAGGTGATGTTGAATGCATCGTACCACGCATCCACATGGGGCACTGCTCCGTCGACACGCCACCTTCCCAGCGAATGGGGATCGATCTTTGTCAGGCGCAGAATCTCCGCGTCACGCACATTGCCCGCCCAGAGGGCTGCATAGCTCAGGAAGAAACGTTGTGCCGGTGTGAAACCGTCGATTGCCTCTCCTGCAGCAGCCTGGTCAGTCTTCATGAATGCATGATAGGAAACCTGCATACCGCCTTGGTCGGCAATGTTTTCGCCCAGCGTGAAGGTGCCGTTGGCACGTACGGTGTCCAACACCGTGATCGCATCGAAGTGATCTACCAACACTCTGGCACGCTCATCAAAACGGGCTGCATCATCGGCTGTCCACCACTCTGCAAGATTGCCCTCTTTGTCGAACTTGCGTCCCTGGTCATCAAAGCCGTGGGTCATCTCGTGACCGATCACCACGCCGATACCGCCATAGTTGATTGCATCATCGCCATCCATGTAGAAGAAGGGAGGTTGCAGGATACCTGCAGGGAAGCAGATCTCATTGGAGGAGGGGTTGTAGTAGGCGTTCACCGTCTGAGGAGACATGAACCACTTGCTTTTGTCCACAGGCTGACCCAGTTCGCTGATCATCTCAGCATATTCAAACTCGGAGGCACGGACCATGTTCTGCCAGTAAGAGTCGTCTTGGACTTCCAAGGTAGTATAGTCCTTCCACTTGTCGGGATAACCGATCTTTACCGTGAAGGTGGCCAGCTTCTCATGTGCCTTGGCCTTTGTCTCGTCGCTCATCCATTCCAGCTGGCTGATACGTTCTCCCAAAGCTATTGAGAGGTTGTCTACCAGGGTGAGCATCCTCTCTTTTGCCTGCGGCGGAAAATATTGCTCCACGTAGAGTTGTCCTACCGCTTCTCCCAGAGCTCCGTTCACTGCATCGATTGTCCTGCGCCAGCGGGGACGTAGTTCCTTGCTGCCGCTAAGTGTCTTGCCATAGAACTCGAAGTTGGCTTCCACAAAGGCATCGCTAAGATATCCGGCAGCTGAGTTGATCACCTTCCAACTAAGATAGTCCTGCAGTGATGCCAGCGGCTCCTGCTCAATAATTGCGATGGCGGCCTTCACCGGTTCGGGATGAGACACGTTGAGACTATCCAGACCGGGAGCGCCCACCTCGCTGAAGTAAAGATCCCAGTTAAAGGGAGCGACTGCGGCTGGAAGATCCTCCACTTTCATCTTATGGTAGTTAAGCTCAGGGATACGACGCATCTCGCGGGTGATATGTGCCTTTGCAAGTGCTGTCTCTATCCGCATCACGTTTGCGGCTGCCTGGACGGCTTTGGCCTCGTCATAACCGGCATTGCTAAACTGTGTTTCCATCAGCTTGACATATGCTTCACGCAACGATTTTGAATGATCATCCTCCAACAGGTAATAGTCGCGATCGCCCATACCAATGCCTGACTGATAGAGGTGTACAATATTCATCGAGCTGTTCTTGTCGTCCGGACCCACGGCAAAGCCAAAGAAAGGATTACCGGCAAAGCGGCTCACCTGCGCGGTCAGGCGTATCACATCCTCTTTATCCTTTGCGGCAGCAATAGCCTCCAGTTGCGGGAGGATGGGTTCAGCTCCCTGCTCATTGAGCCGGACACTGTCTATACCCATGCGATAAAGATCTCCCACTTTTTGAGCATTCGATCCTGCGGGATGCTCCTCACTGCCGAGGGCTTCTATCAGCGACTGGATCTGCTGCTGGTTCTCCTCACGCAGCTTGTCGAACGAACCGTAGCGTGCATACTCATCGGGGATGGGATTGGCTTGCTGCCATCCGCCCGTGGCATATTGATAGAAACTTTCGCCGGGAGCTGCAGTGGTATCCATAAAAGATAGATCCAGCCCCTCCGGTTGTTGCGCGTTTTTTTGCTGTGTACAGCTGATCAATGTCATTGCAGAAACAATTGTGAGTAGGTAAAATATCGCTTTCATAATAGTCCGGTTTATAGATTGGTTGCAAAGTTACGAAAAAAAAGCAACGGAAAATCACTCTTTCAGTCGCGTCAGCTCCTCGCTGATCAATCGTTCCGTGTTCTGGCTCACCGGCACCAGCGGCAATCGTACCACATTGTGCACCATTCCCCGTTGATAAAGCAAATACTTCACTCCACTGGGGTTGCCATCTACGAACATGAGGTGAAACAAGTTGTTGAAATCTTCCTCCATCTGTTTACGGGCGTTCAGGGCGTCACCGTTGAGGGCATGCTTTACCAGCCATGCCATCTTATTGGGAAAGGCATTGCCAAAGACAGAGATGACACCCACACCACCCATTGAGATCACGTCGGTTGTGACCGCATCATCAC
Source organism: Bacteroidales bacterium (assembly GCA_012799155.1). Lineage (GTDB taxonomy): Bacteria > Bacteroidota > Bacteroidia > Bacteroidales > Dysgonomonadaceae > Proteiniphilum. The sequence goes on from JAAZLV010000210.1 coordinate 12,105, forward strand.
CCGAGATCACCTGAAACCCTTCCGGTGCCCCGTCGATAATTGATTTTATCTGATTCAGATCACCCGAAGCCTCCTTGATTGCAATGATATTTTTGCAATCGCGCGCCAGACGCAGTGTCGTTTCAGCGCTCATGTTCATGCCGGTACGTCCCGGCACGTTGTAGAGGATAATCGGAAGTGGAGATGCCTGCGACAAGGCGTAAAAATGGCGATAAAGGCCTTCCTGAGTAGGTTTGTTATAGTAGGGTGTTACAGAAAGGAAAGCACTTATGCCGGTGGTGTCACAGCTTCGCATCTCTTCAGCCACCTCCAGGGTATTGTTACCCCCTACCCCCTTCACGACAGGGATGCGGCCGTTTACCCTCTCCACGATGAAACGGGCTACCTCTGTTTTCTCCTGTTTCGAGAGAGTGGGCGTCTCGGCAGTGGTACCCAGTGCCACGATATAATCGGTGCCGTTTGAGATCTGATATTCAATTATATTGGAGAGTGCTCCCCAATCAATGGATCCATCTTCGTTGAAAGGAGTGATCAGGGCCACTCCCAAACCCCTGAAATTGACTTTTGTCATGAAATGTTTCTTTTTTCCGGCAAAATAACCCCTCAGAGAGGCTTTTTTTGAATAAAATGATTTTTCAATGCAAAGGTACACAATTTTCAAAAATCACCACAGTGAACGGCTTAAAAAATAGATTGATTGCTATCTCAGGAGAGAGAAAATTATTGCCTATCTTTGTTAGACCATCACGAAAATAAAACACTGTGAAATTCAGACCTGAATCATACCGCATACCGGATGAACCGATGAAACCTTTCATCGACCCGGAAGAGATATGGGAGCTACTCAACCGTCCGACTTCCAGCGACCGGGAAGTGGAGCAGGTGATCTCCCGCTCTCTCGATAAAAATCGCCTCACACTGGCCGAAGTGGCCATACTTTTGAATGCAGAAACCCAACATCAGTCAGAGCTCATCAAAGAGGGTGCACGAGAGTTGAAACGCAAAATCTACGGCAACCGCGTGGTGCTCTTTGCCCCACTCTATGTTGGCAACAAATGCTCGAACGATTGTACCTATTGCGGCTTCCGCTCTTCCAACAGGGCGCAGGTGCGTAAGACCCTGACCGGCGAAGAGCTGGTGAAAGAGATCGAGGCGCTCGAAGATAACGGTCAGAAGAGACTGATCCTGGTTTACGGCGAACATGCGGAGTATGATCCGACCTACATCGCGGAGACTGTTCGCACCGCCTACCGGGTGAAGAAGGGAAACGGCGAGATCCGGAGGGTGAACATCAATGCCGCACCCCTCTCCATCGAAGGGTTCCGCACCGTGAGGGAGGCAGGCATCGGCACCTATCAGATCTTCCAGGAGACCTACCACCCGGAGGCTTACAAACAATACCATCTGCGGGGAAAGAAGGCCGACTACGAGAATCGCCTCACTGCGCTCGACAGGGCGCAGGAGGCAGGATTGGATGATGTGGGCATTGGCGCCCTCTTCGGACTCTACGACTGGCGTTTCGAGGTGATGGCGCTGGTGCGTCACACCAACCATCTGGAAGCCTGCTACAACGTGGGACCTCATACCATCTCATTCCCGCGCATCAAGGATGCCTCCATGCTGCACCTGGGCGACCGCTATTTCGTGTCGGATCCCGATTTCTCGCGACTGGTGGCCATTCTCCGCCTGGCAGTACCCTATACCGGCATGATCCTCACCGCACGTGAACCGGCGGCACTGCGCAATGAGCTCCTGCAGTTTGGCGTATCACAGATAGACGGTGGCACCCGCATCGAGCTGGGGAGCTACACCGAGAAGGAGCAACCGCACGACCTCAACAAGGGGCAGTTCCTGATTCACGACGACCGCTCCCTGAACGAAATCATCGAGGAACTGCTGGCGCAGGATATGCTGCCCTCGTTCTGCACCGCCTGTTACCGGTTGGGGCGCACCGGCGAACACTTCATGGAATTCTCGGTTCCGGGCTTCATCAAACGGTTCTGTACCCCCAACGCGGTGCTCACACTGGCAGAGTACCTGGTGGATTATGCCCCGGAAAAAACGGCACGGAAGGGATGGGAGGTGATTGAACAAAACATCCATCAACTGAACAAAGAAGTAGCGGGTGAAGTACGCAAGCGAATCGAAAAGATCAAACAAGGGGAAAGGGACCTCTATTTTTAGCGTAACATTGCAACATGCATGCATTAGAATTCGCTACATATACAACCTATATTCATCTTATTTGACTCGTAACTGACTCTTTTCTGGTTCGAATCTATTAGAACCATATTAGAACCATATTAGAACGAGATTAGAGCGAGATTAGAACGAGTAACGAAGAAGACCCTAACGAGATGAACCTCTATCAACGAACTTTCAAACCTGTAAATTTCAAAATCATAAACATGTATTGCTAAGAATGATCGTCAACACACTCCATATCGGCATCTTCGGCCGGAGGAACACCGGCAAAAGCACCCTGATCAACTGGCTCACCGGACAGGAAGTATCTCTCGTCTCATCGATGCCCGGCACCACCACCGATCCGGTGAAAAAATCGCTTGAAATACCGGGCATTGGCGCGGTGGTACTGATTGACACCGCCGGCATAGATGATCTTGGGGAGCTGGGTTCACAACGCATTCGCCGGTCACAGGAGGTGATCAGCAAGGTGGACTGTGCCCTCCTGCTGATAGCGGGGAACCAGTTCGGGGAGTATGAAGTACAGCTGATTGCTCAGTTTAAAGAACTCAATGTCCCCTATCTGATCCTGCACAACAAGAATGACATTGACAAAATAGCCACCATCACGGAAACAGTGATCCGACATCACTCATCGGCTGAGATCATCGACATGCATACCGGTGATGACACATACAGAGAAGTGGTTTTGGAAGCGTTGAAGCGCATCATCCCTGATACGAAACAAGGGAACAACTCATTGATAGGCGATCTGGTGAAACCCGGGGAGGTGGTACTGATGATCACCCCCATCGACAGCGAGGCACCGGAAGGACGTCTCATCCTGCCTCAAAACCAGGCGATTCGTGATGCCCTGGACCATGACTGCATCACTGTGGTGTTGAAGGAAACCGAACTAAAAAACTTCATGGACAAAGGCATCAAGCCTGCCCTGGCAATCACCGACAGTCAGTTGTTCGGTGAGGTTGCACAGTTACTGCCGGAAGAGATCCCTCTCACCAGCTTCAGCATCCTATTTGCCCGACAAAAAGGTGATTTCGCTTCTTTTCTGAGGGGGACACCACACATCTCCAAACTAAAGGAGGGCGATCATGTACTTTTACTTGAAAGTTGCACCCACCACAGCAGTTGCGACGACATCGGCAGGGTGAAAATCCCGAGACTGTTGCAGGCATTCACCGGCCATGTACTGCACTTCACCGTGGTCTCCGGTCTCTCATCTCTTCCAGCCGACATAAGAAAATATGCTCTGGTGATTCAGTGCGGGGGCTGCATGGTGACCCGCAGGCAACTGATCAACCGGCTACGCCCGTTCATCGTTGCCGGAATCCCGGTGACAAACTACGGCATGACGCTGGCTTACATGAACGGCATCTTCGAACGGGCAACAGCGATGCTGAGCACCAATGAGGAAAAGGGCTGATAACAAACAGAGCAGGGTCAACAGTAATCGATCTTCAATGAAAACAACGACATTGATGAATAAAGGAATGAGTGAGATGAACAATCACGGGGAGCTGTCGTTCGAACAGATAGTATCTCACCTTAAAGCAACCGGTCAGGAAGAAAATGAGTTGTTCCAACGCGCGGCAGCTATTAAACAGACACATGTTGGCAACAATGTCTACCTGCGGGGATTGATCGAATTCTCCAACATCTGTGAAAAAGATTGCTACTACTGTGGCATTCGCTGCTCCAACAGGGAGGTACACCGTTATACCCTCACCCATGACGAGGCAATCAACTGCATCCGCTTCGCGCATGAAAAGGGGTTCGGCTCTGTGGCAATCCAGTCGGGGGAAATTGCTTCAGCCACCTTCACGAAAAAGATCGACCGGATTGTTCGCGAAGCACAAAAGGTTACCGATGGCGAGATCGGCATCACCCTATCCTGCGGCGAACAAACCGAAGAGACATACCGCCGCTGGTTTGAGAGCGGTGCCGAGCGTTACCTGCTCCGCATCGAGACCTCGAACGAAAAACTTTACCGGCAGCTACACCCGGAGGATGGAAAACATAGCTACACCCGTCGCATCCAGGCATTGGAGGCACTTAAAAAAACCGGCTACCAGACCGGGACAGGTGTCATGATAGGGCTTCCCTTCCAGACCGTGGAGGATCTGGCGGACGACCTGCTCTTCATGAAACAGATGGAGATAGACATGTGTGGCATGGGACCCTACATTGAGCATGCAGCCACCCCTCTCTGGAAGGAGCATTACAGGCTGCTTCCCCTTGGTGAACGTCTCCGACTCGCGCTACGGATGATCGCCCTGCTTCGCATCCTGATGCCCGACATCAACATCGCCGCCACTACGGCCCTACAGGCCATTGACAAGGGAGGACGTGAAGAGGCGATACTTGTCGGTGCCAACGTACTGATGCCCAACATCACCCCCTCACGATACCGGGATGATTACTTCCTCTATGAAAACAAGCCCCTCTCCGCCAGGAACGACGAAGAGGAGCTCGATTATCTGGATGAAAGGCTTCAGGCCATCGGCCACCGGATCGGTTACAACCTTAAAGGCAACTCCCTTCGCTACGGAAAGAGAACGAGCTCTTTGCCATAACATGCCGAAGGTGATAATACCATCTCCATCTACACTTTACTTGTTATACTCAGCCAGGATAGCCTTCACCCCGTCGGGTGAAACACGCCCATACACTTTCTCCCCTACCAACACCACCGGAGCCAGTCCGCAGGCCCCCACACATCGCAGGCAGTTGATGGAAAAGCGCCCGTCGGGCGTGGTTTCACCCACCTTGATGTTGAGTTCCTTCTTGAACTCCTC
>JAAZLV010000211.1 GCA_012799155.1 Bacteroidales bacterium
ACAATGAGAAAAGCAAAACCTAAGAAAAGACAGATCCTCCCGGATCCTGTTTATGGTGATGTGAGGGTGACAAAGTTTGTTAACCACCTGATGTATGACGGCAAGAAGAGTATCTCATACGATATTTTCTACTCCGCATTGAACACTGTAAAGGCTAAATTGCCCAACGAAGAGAAATCTCCACTCGAGATTTGGAAAGCTGCCCTCGACAATATTACTCCCCAGGTTGAAGTGAAGTCACGCCGTGTAGGCGGAGCCACTTTCCAGGTCCCCACCGAGATCAGACCCGATAGAAAAGAATCCGTTTCAATGAAAAACCTCATTCTCTATGCACGCAAGAGAGGAGGCAAGACAATGGCCGACAAGTTGGCTGCCGAGATCGTAGATGCATTCAACGGTCAGGGCGGAGCATTCAAGCGGAAGGAAGATATGCACAGAATGGCAGAGGCGAACCGTGCTTTTGCCCACTTTAGATTTTAACATAAGAAGAAGGTAAAAAAGATGGCTAAGGGTTCAAAAGAAGTTTTAAAATTCACTCGTAACATTGGTATCATGGCGCACATTGACGCCGGCAAGACCACCACATCAGAGCGTATCCTGTTTTACACAGGCCTCACGCACAAGATCGGGGAGGTGCATGACGGTGCAGCAACCATGGACTGGATGGAGCAGGAGCAGGAGCGTGGGATCACCATCACCTCTGCTGCCACCACTACGAGCTGGAAATATGACGACCAGACATACAAGATAAACCTGATAGACACCCCGGGACACGTGGACTTCACGGTAGAGGTGGAACGATCGCTGCGCGTGCTGGATGGTGCGGTAGCGGCGTTTTGCGCTGTAGGAGGTGTTGAGCCACAGTCGGAGACTGTATGGCGTCAGGCTGACAAATATAAAGTGCCCCGTGTAGGATATGTGAACAAGATGGACCGTTCGGGTGCCAACTTCTTCGACGTGGTTCGCCAGGTGAAGGAGATGTTGGGTGCCAACGCATGTCCCATTCAGATTCCCATTGGCGCGGAAGAGACCTTTAAGGGAGTGGTTGACCTGGTAACGATGAAAGCGCTCTACTGGCACGATGAGACCATGGGAGCCGACTACGACGTGGTTGACATTCCGGCTGACCTGCTGGAGGAAGCTCAGGAGTGGCGCGAGAAGATGCTCGAGACCATTGCCGAGTGCGACGATGCATTGATGGAGAAGTTCTTCGACGATCCCGATTCAATTACAGAGGAGGAGATCAGAAGGGCAATCCGCAAGGGAACACTCTCCATGCAAATAAACCCCATGATCTGTGGGTCATCGTTCAAGAACAAGGGTGTGCAGACACTGCTCGACGCTGTTTGTGCCTACCTGCCCAGTCCGATGGATACCGAGGCAATCACCGGCACACTGCCCGACGATCCTGTAAAGGAAGTGGTACGTCATCCCAATCCGGAAGAACCGATGAGCGCCCTGGCGTTCAAGATTGCCACCGACCCTTATGTAGGGCGTCTTTGCTTCTTCCGCGTATACTCGGGAGAGATCGAAGCGGGATCGTATGTTTACAACCCCCGTTCAGGAAAGAAAGAACGTATCTCGCGTTTGTTCCAGATGCACTCCAACAAGCAGAACCCGAAAGAGTTCATTGGCACGGGTGACATTGGTGCAGGTGTTGGATTCAAGGATATCCGCACAGGTGATACCCTCTGTGATGAGAAGCACCCGATTATCCTCGAAGCGATCGACTTCCCGGATCCGGTGATTGGTATTGCTGTAGAGCCCAAGACTCAGAAGGACCTCGACAAGTTGTCGACCGGTCTTGCCAAGCTCTCTGAAGAGGATCCCACCTTCACCGTGAAGACCGACGAGGACACTGGTCAGACAGTGATCTCCGGTATGGGTGAATTGCACCTCGAGATCATCATCGACCGTCTGAAACGCGAGTTCAAGGTGGAAGCCAACCAGGGTCGTCCCCAGGTATCTTACAAGGAGGCGATCACCAAGGCTGTGGAGCTGCGTGAAACCTACAAGAAGCAGACCGGTGGTCGTGGTAAGTACGCCGATATGATCGTGCGCGTGGAACCGGCCGATGCCGACTTCGTAGGCGATCTGCAGTTCGTGGATGAAGTGAAGGGCGGTAACATCCCCAAGGAATATATCCCCTCCATTCAGAAAGGATTCCATCGCGCCATGAAGAATGGTGTGTTGGCAGGTTATGCCCTCGACAAGCTGAAGGTAACCGTACTTGATGGTTCATACCATGCGGTTGACTCCGATCAGCTCTCGTTCGAGATTTGCGCCATGCAGGCATTCAAGAGCGCTTCAGAAAAGGCAGGACCTGTCTTGCTGGAACCGATCATGAAGGTGGAGGTGGTAACACCCGAGGAAAGCATGGGAGATGTAATCTCCGACCTGAACAAACGTCGCGGACAGGTGGAAGGAATGGAATCGAACCGCTCGGGAGCCCGTGTGGTGAAAGCCAAGACACCGCTATCCGAAATGTTTGGCTATGTGACTTCACTGCGTACCATCACTTCGGGACGCGCCACATCTACCATGTCATTCTCTCACTTCGAAGAGGTATCCTCATCGATCGCCAGACAAGTGCTGACAGAGGTGAAGGGACGTGTGGATTTGATCAAGTAAGAGCAAACAAATTTTACGCATAAAATTATATGAGCCAAAAAATCAGAATCAAACTGAAATCTTACGATTACAGCCTCGTGGACAAGTCCGCTGAGAAAATCGTGAAAACCGTAAAAGCTACGGGTGCAGTGGTGAGTGGACCCATACCCCTGCCTACGCACAAGCGCATCTTTACCGTGAACCGTTCCACCTTCGTGAACAAGAAGTCACGCGAACAGTTCGAGTTGGCCTCTTTCAAACGGCTTATCGACATCTACAGCTCAACAGC
>JAAZLV010000212.1 GCA_012799155.1 Bacteroidales bacterium
GTGAAAAAGCATTTAAGGTGAAGAACATCAAGGTTGCAGGCAACAAGATGCGTGCGTGTGCAAAAAAATGACCTTTCTCCATTATACTGGCTTACTTCTTGTTTTAATTACAAATCACTTCAACCTATCCCTACAGTTCATCATTCGCATATGTATAGGGAAGAAGAAAATGCGGATAGTTGAAAATTTCACTCTCTGAAAAAAAACGGGCCAATTCACGGTCAGCTGTCTCAGGTGAATCAGATGCATGAACAATGTTCTCCTGAACACTGATGCTGTAATCCCCCCTGATTGTTCCCGGTTGGGCTTCTCTTCCGTTGGTGATGCCGGCAAGCTGCCGCACCACATTGACCACATCTACTCCCTTTAGCGCCATTGCCACCACCGGACTAGCCTGCATCGACTCTTTAATCCTGCCGAAAAAAGGCTTGTGTACCAAATGAGCATAATGTTCACGAACCATCTCGTCGGTCATACAAAGCATCTTCATCCCCACGATCTGTATCCCTTTTTTCTCGAAGCGTGCAATCACTTCTCCAAGGATACCCCTTTGAACGGCTGATGGTTTGAGGAGAACTACTGTAACCTGCATGGTTGACAAACTATTACTAAATGACCTTATAAATGTAGATTTTTTTCCTTATTTGAACTCAAAGTAAACTTTTTATTGTTTCTCTTCCAAATAAAGAGCATTCTTTTTTACAGTCATACGGAATCCAAAAATCAAGACTGAAAGACTATACCACTGAATATCAATTAATTTAGTCATTATATGTTATAAAACATATGAAACTGATTTTAAACACATTAGACACTTTTTAACATTCTCTTAACAATGCAACCTATATTCGCTCCAATTTTCACAGACATCCCGCAACGAACAACGGCAAGAAGAAAGATTGAAAAAATTCAGCTATTTTAATAGAGTGACTGTAAAATGAAAGTGAAAAGATCTGAAAGAATGAACAGATTTCCTTATCTTTGCCCCAATTTAACATAATAGTGTAGAATTCAGGCATATGCCGATCAATACAAAGAGGGAAACGGAATGAATAAATACAAGCTAATCAACAACATTACAGGATGGATCGTGTTTGCCGTTGCTACCGTGGTTTACCTGCTCACCGTTGAGCCCACGGCCAGTTTCTGGGACTGTGGTGAATTCATCACCTCTGCCTACAAGCTCGAAGTGGGTCACCCCCCCGGTGCTCCATTTTTCATGCTTGTAGGGAACCTTTTCACCCAGTTCGCAGGCGATCCCTCCCGTGTGGCGTTGATGATCAACAGCATGTCGGCACTGATGAGCGCCTTCACCATCCTTTTTCTCTTCTGGACAATCACACATCTCACACGCAAACTACTGTTGAGCAGTGGCAGCAAACTGCTTAGCAAAGGACAGATTATTGCCGTCATCGGTAGCGGACTGGTGGGATCACTGGTATACACCTTCTCCGACACCTTCTGGTTCTCGGCTGTAGAGGGTGAAGTCTATGCCTTCTCCTCCATGCTCACCGCGCTTGTCTTCTGGCTGATCCTCAAGTGGGAAGACAATGCCGACAAGCCTCATTCCGACAAGTGGCTGGTGCTGATTGCATATATCATGGGGCTCTCTGTAGGAGTGCACCTGCTCAACCTGCTCTGTATACCTGCCATCGTGCTGGTATACTACTACCGCAAGACTGAAACACCCACCTGGAAAGGAGGATTGCTTTCTCTGCTGCTCTCCTTCGGCCTCATCATCATCCTGATGTGGGGTATCATCCCAGGATTTACCAAGGTGGGAGGATGGTTTGAACTCTTCTTCGTCAACAGCCTCGGCATGTCATACAACAGCGGCCTCATCGCCTATCTGATCATAATGGTAGCAACCATCGTCTGGGGGCTGGTCGAATCATCATCCGAGAGACGATCTGACAAACGGGCACACCTTGCATTGTTCATTACACTTGGCCTCACCGGCATTCTCTTTATTGGCGGAAAAGCCTGGCTATGGCTTATCCTGATTGCAGCCGCTGCCTATTTTATATTCAAGTACAAGAAGATGTCCAACCGTTTTGTCAACCTGGTGATGTCTTCAATCATGGTGATCCTTGTTGGTTTCTCCGCTTATGCACTGATACCCATCCGCTCGTCGTCCAATACCCCACTCGACCTCAACTCACCGGAAGATATCTTCTCACTGGGAAGATACCTGAACCGTGAACAGTACGGTCAGACACCTTTGATGCACGGTTCCACCTATGCCTCTCAAATTGCACGCAATGCCGACGGCACAGCCATCACATCGGGTGAAAGGACCTCTTACAACAGGGTATTAAAGACATCGCCCGATCAGAAAGACAAATATATAAAGAGTACTTCCGGCAGTTACAAGTATACCAACACCATGCTTTTCCCCCGGATGCACTCCAATCCCAACAACCCTTCCTTCCGCAACCATATCATCGGATATGAGCGCTGGGGAGGCGTCACCGACCAAAATAACAAACCCACCTTCGCACAGAATATCAAGTTCCTGGTCAATTACCAGATCAACTACATGTACTGGCGCTACTTCATGTGGAATTTCGCCGGTCGGCAGAACGATATTCAGGGCGATGGTGGCATTACCACCGGCAACTGGATCACCGGTATACCCTTCTTCGATGAACATGTGCTGGGATTGGGACCTCAGGACAATATCGCCCCCGACATCGTCAACAACAAGGGACACAACAAATACTTCATGCTGCCCCTGTTGCTGGGCATCATCGGTATCTTCTATCAGTTTCGCCTTAAGGAAAAGGGGTTCAGGAGTTTTTCCATCGTCTTCCTCCTCTTCTTCATGACAGGGCTGGCCATCATCCTCTATCTCAACCAGACTCCCTTCGAGCCGCGGGAACGTGATTATGCCTATTCCGGCTCCTTCTATGCCTTCTCCATCTGGATTGGCATGGGTGTGGCCGGTATCAGCCTCTTCCTGCGCAAATATATCAGGAACACCGGAACGGCAGCTGCTGTTGCCACCGCTGCGACACTCTTCGTGCCACTGCAGATGGTTTCCCAGAACTGGGACGATCATGACCGCTCGGGACGCACGCTGGCACGCGACACCGGTATGAACTACCTCTGCGGTGTAGGTGAGAACGGAATCATCTTCACCAACGGTGACAACGACACCTACCCGCTCTGGTACGTGCAGGAGACCGAGGGCTACCGCACCGACGTGCGGGTCACCAACCTCAGCTTCCTACAGACCGAATGGTACGTAGACCAGCTGTTGCGGCAGGCATATGAGTCGGAACCCCTCCCCATCAAATGGTCACAACCGGCCTATTACGGGGAAACAGGTACAGCCGCCTTCGTGCTTACCCGTCAGGAGATCGAGAATGTACTGCGACAGAACAACATTCCGCAGGTCTCTTTCGGCAGCTACTACGATGTGAACGCCTTCAGTGACTCCCTCTCACTGAAGCAGACAATGGAGAACCTGCGCGAGGGTAAGAACAGCAAGATCAACAATCCCTTCAACACCGGCAACACCCAGATCATTCCAGGCAAGCTGCTGAAGTTGGATGTGGACAGTGCGAATGTCGACTGGAAAGCTTTACATTCAAAACCAAGCAACAGCATGGTGATCAACCTGGGCGACAAATCGGCACTCTACCGTCAGGAGTTGATGATTCTGGAGATGCTTTCCAACATCAACGACGAACAGTGGAAACGACCCATTCACTTTGCCACCACCATCACTCCCAGCCTTTACATGAACCTGCAGGAGAGCAACTTCTCCCTCAATGGACTCACCTACCAGGTGGTACCCGGGACACCGCTCAGCGGGGGAGTCAACACGGCCGCCGCTTATGACAACGTGATGAACAAGTTTCGCTTTGGGGGACTGGAGGAGAATCCCGACCTCTACCTTGATGAAACCAACCGGCGTATGATTTCCACCTTCCGCCTCTACTTCACCCAGCTGGTCAATGCCCTGCTGGATGAGGGCGAGAACGAGAAGGCACTGGCAGTCATCGACAAGGCCAACAAGGTGATGCCCTCCTCGGCAGTACCCTATGGCACCGACGGATTGCTCTTCGCACGCGCCTACTACCGCCTGGGAGAGAACGAGAAGGCAGAGGAGATGATCAACGAGA
>JAAZLV010000213.1 GCA_012799155.1 Bacteroidales bacterium
ACACCGGCTATCACGCAACACGTCTATGGTACTACCGATTCCAGCAGCGAGCTCTACAACCAGGGAGCCAACTGGGTAGGAGTGCTCTTCGCCGTCTACAACGGAGTGTCGGCCATTAGTGCTTTCCTGCTGCCGGCGTTGGCTAAGCAGATTGGCCGTAAAGCCACTCATGCCATCGCTCTGAGCATGGGAGGGGTGGCCTTCATCTCGCTCTTCTTTATCAGAGACCCCCAGCTGCTGCTGCTCCCCATGGTGGGGGTAGGCTTTGCCTGGGGGAGCATCCTCTCCATGCCTTATGCCATCCTCACCGGCTCGCTGCCGGCAGATAAGATGGGTACCTACATGGGCATCTTCAACTTCTTCATTGTCATCCCGCAGATCCTCGCTGCCAGCATCCTGGGATACATCACCAGTGAGCTTTTTGAAGGACGGGTGATCCTCACGCTGGTGCTTGCAGGCTGTTCACTGATAGTGGGAGCCCTGAGCGTTTTCATGGTACAGGACAAGGATGATGTCTACAAATTGCAGAAAAAATAACTGACCAATCATAAAAAATAACTGACCAATCATAAAAAATGAAAAGATTACTACTTTACTCCCTGCTCATCACCCTTCTGATGGCATGCGGAAACAAGACCAAACAAGCTGAACCTTTTGCCACAGCTGAACCTGAACGCCCCGAATGGGCTTATGACGCGGTACTCTATGAGGTCAACACGCGACAGTTTACTCCCGAAGGGACATTCCCCGCTTTTGCAGATGAGCTGCCCCGTCTCGATGAACTGGGAGTCGATATCCTCTGGTTTATGCCCATTCAGCCGATCGGTGAAAAAGATCGAAAAGGTACGCTGGGGAGCTACTACTCCATCAGCGATTACACCGCGGTGAACAGTGAGTTCGGCACGTTGGATGATTTCCGGGCGGTAGTCGATCAGGCACACAGCCTTGGGATGAAGGTGATTCTCGATTGGGTGGCCAACCATACCTCTCGCGATGCCGTGTGGGTGGAGGCTCATCCCGACTGGTACGTGCGCGACAGCCTGGGTGAGCTGAACGTGATGTATGACTGGACCGATATTGCCCAGCTCGATTACAGCAAGCCGGAGATGCGTGAGGCGATGATCGAGTCGATGCGCTTCTGGGTGCGTGAAACCGGTATCGACGGCTTCCGCTGCGATGTAGCGGGTGAACTGCCGACCGACTTCTGGGTGGCGGCAAAAGATTCACTAATCGCCTTGAAGCCCGATATCTTTATGCTTGCAGAGGCGGAGAAGCCTGAGTTGAACGATTCGCTGTTCGACGCCTACTATGCCTGGGATTTCCACCACCGAATGAACGCGGTGGCCCAGGGTGTGGAGGATGTGGACTCATTGCGGGCATCGTTTAACCGTATGACCGATCGTTTTGCTCCGGATGCCATTCCGATGTTCTTCACCTCCAACCACGACGAGAACTCCTGGAACGGTACCGAGTTTGAACGAATGGGTGAGGCGGTCCGCAGCTTTGCAGTACTCACCTATTTGCTGCCCGGCATGCCACTGATATACAGTGGACAGGAAGCTGGCTTCGACCATCGGTTGGCCTTCTTTGAAAAAGATCTGATCGACTGGACTGATCCCGATGATTTCAGCTCCTTCTACAGTGCGTTGAATCGTTTCAAAAAGGAACAGAAGGCGTTGCAGGCACCCGGTCGCAGTGGTGTGATGAGCGAGATCGGGAATGATCGTCCGAAATCGGTATGGTCTTTCCGTCGCACGAACGAAAGCAGCGAGGTGGTCGCACTACTCAACCTAAGCGACGAAACGGTTGAGGTAACCTTCGAAGAGCCCCTGCCGGGTGAGGGATATCGACTCTTTCCCAGTGGCGAGGAAGCAACGGCTGCAGCAACAATGCAGTTGCAACCGTGGGAGTACAGGATTTACTATAAGTGATCCTGTAGCCTATAACATCGCAATCAGGTACAAAAAAAACCGGGCATCCTCTGTCCGGTTTTTTTGCTGTTTACTGCAGGTAAGGTTTCAGTTGTTTCACCCAGGCTGCAATTCGTTCATCTGTTAGCTCAGGTTCGGTGTCATCGTCGAGCGGAAGCCCCACAAACATGTCGTCCACCAACGCACGTGAATATTCGAAGTCATACCCTTCGGGGGATACCTGCCCCACTACAGTCGCTCCTCTTTCTTTCACGATCTCGTAGAGGATGCCGATGGCATCCACGAATGAACTTGGGTAGATGGAGGCATCACCCATACCGAAAATGGCGACTGTCTTACCGGAAAGGTCCAATTTCTCAAGCTTGGGGTAAAAATCGTTCCAGTCGTCCTGCAAATCCTGTACCCCCCAAGTGGAGACTCCCATGATCAGCA
>JAAZLV010000214.1 GCA_012799155.1 Bacteroidales bacterium
CCAGTTCTTGTCTGCCACCAACAGCTCCCCTTGGTGATGTGGTTTCCATTCGTTGTTCGGAAGAAAGAAACTGCTTGATTTTCGGGTATAATGCCATTCCAAGTATCAGCAAAGCAATTGCTGCAAAGAGAATGATCTTTGTTTTCCTGTTCATGTTGTATCGAAATCGTTACCTGTTGGAAGTTGGATTCCACTGCGAATTTCTGGGAGTGATGAACGCACCGGACATGTCCCAGTTGTACTGCACAGCGGATATTATCCTTCAAAATTACCCATTTCACAGCTATATCAGGTTGGAAGTGGAACCATTTTTTGTTTTTTTAGTGTTTTATCGACCAATCAGCCAATTTTGTCGATGAAACGGTTGAAAGGTATGCGAAGAATAACTAATTTTGACACTCCAAAACGAACCATAATGTTAATCTGACACAAATGATAGCTCTGAACAAATTTTTACTGCTACTGACAACAATGATTGCCATAGGCTTTTCAACTGAGGCTCAGGATTGGGCCAATCTGGAACGATTCAGGGAGGACAACGCAAAGCTTGCTGCTCCCCGCACATGCGATGACCGGGTCGTGTTCATGGGTAATTCCATTACCCAGGGGTGGATTGACATGATACCGGAGTTCTTTGCCGGTCGTCACTACATCAACCGTGGCATTGGTGGACAAACAACGCCACAGATGCTAATCCGATTTCGTCAGGATGTGATACACCTTCGTCCAAAGGTGGTGGTAATCCTGGCCGGTATCAACGATATCGCCGGAAACACTGGACCTTCCAGTCTGGAGATGATTGAGGATAATCTACACTCGATGACTGAGCTGGCTCAGGCCAACGGCATAGAGGTGGTGCTCTGTTCGGTGCTGCCGGCACTCGATTTCCCTTGGCGTCCGGGAATGGATCCTGCCGGCAAGGTGGTAGAATTGAACAAACGCATAGAGGCATATGCCTCTAAGAAAGGAGCGGTCTATTGCGATTACTTCACCGCGATGGTTGACGAACGCAACGGTCTGCCTGCAGAGCTCTCGGATGATGGCGTGCATCCCAACGAAGCGGGTTATGCGATTATGGCACCTCTTGTGGAGAAAGCGATTGCGCGAGCCCTGCTGATGTGGAAAGGCATCTGACAGATTGATAGATGAGCCCCGTATCAAGGGGCCCCTCCTGATACATATGATACAGGCCAATGGTTTATCTCACATAATGACTTTTTATTCCAAAAACTTATAATCATAGGGGTTTCTCATTCCTGGAACAGAGTAGTATTCGGAAAAGTCACCTTTTATCATAACCTGCCTGCCGATATTTGAGGGATTGTCACAGATGTTCAGTGCATTCTTCAAAGCAGTGGTGGTGAAGTTTACCAGCAACATACGGGAAACCTCCGTTTCACCCGGGCTATCCGCCAGTGCAATATTTGTTCTGGCCTTCGATGAAGGATCGGTTACGAAATTACTGATAGTGGTTATAAATGCACCCACTATGTATCCTTTTACCCAAACATCCTTTTTACCCTGTTTGTCTATAGCCTGTGCCACTGAATAGGGATTGGCTTCTGTTCCTTTGAATTGCGGTGGGGTATCAGTTGAACGCTCAGCCGTGAAAGTTACGGAAGGTGGTGTAATCCATGGGATTATTTCGGTTGAATCGGTCTCTACCTTTACTTTGTCTGTATAGAGCACTGCATTAAATGTGTATTGTGTCGATGCAATTAAGGGTCCTGAGTTGAACAGCGTATTCAGTGGTACTTTATAGGCTATTTCTCCCCCATCGATAAGAAACCATAGATTGCTGCCGGAGAGATCAGTTCCAGGCATTAGGATTGCCTCAGCTAATGTAAAATCATCATTCACACAACAGGCAATGTCAGTTGTAGCCGAATCAACCGTCAGACTCCCGTCGGTCAGATCAAATGAGCCGGCAGTGGGTACCCCTGTGATGATCACCGCGAAATCATTCTGCTCAATAACCAGATAATGCTCCATCTGAAATACGATTCTGGAAAGTTTATGGGAGAAACTCATGGTTATCTGGCTCTCTTCTTGGCTCACGTTTTTCACGTTGTCAGCATACATCAGGTCGATAATCGATTGTTGTGATTGAACCGTCAGGTCGATGGGTAGGGTAAAAGCTGAAATATCTTCCCGGTAGGGATAATAACCAATAAAATCAACCGCTTCACC
>JAAZLV010000215.1 GCA_012799155.1 Bacteroidales bacterium
ATGTATTTCAAGCTGAACAAGCAGGCCCGCAGGGCACCCGTCAGGACACGTCCCTCCGAGAGCGCCACTGCACGGGCTTATGCCAAGACCGATCCGGAGATCATGGAACAGAATGAGATCCTCACCATCGTGGATCAGATGCCACGATACGTCTATGGTGAACAGGGGCTGGCTGAGTTTATCGCCCATAACATCCGCTACCCGAAAGAAGCACGCCAACAGGGCATTGAGGGACGCATCCTCTGTTCCTTCATTGTGGGAAGTGATGGATCGATCTCCAATATCGAAGTGGTTGAGGGGCTCCACCCGCAACTCGACAACGAGGCGATCCGTGTGCTGGGACTGATGCCGCGCTGGGAACCCGGTTTAAACGATGGTGAGAAGGTGAACGTGAAGTGTCTCCTCCCCATCGATTTCACTATCGATGAGGAGCCTATTCCGGCAGTGTGAAGTGAAAGGTGCGAACCCCACTGTAGGTATGAATGAAGAGACGGAAGGTAAAGGAATCTCCATTATTTGTTCCATGCAGCGCATCAAGTGAGAATGAGGCGTATAATCTTTTCGGGTAGCCGGGCGGATCTTGGTCGCGGGAGTGACTGAACCACAAATCTGTCGTTTCAGCGTTGTTGTCTCGTAAGAGTGCCACCTTGTGCGGTAGGCTGTGGTATTCGGTTTCAATGATTAAATTCAGATATCCTCCTCCCATCCACACGCTTTGTATCTTCACCGGGTCAGTTCCCAGCTTCTCAGGAAAACCGACGCTCCGGATGCTGTCTGTGAAGATTTCTCCGACAGAGTTTACATGTATCGTATCTCCTTTGAGGAAGCTGTAGTTCAGGATCACCCTCTGCCTGTCACTGCCGGAGCATTCATCCCCCTCGCGAGGTATCAGCAGACGACTGTTATCCAGCCTGTAGCGACACCCTTCATCTGTGGTGACGCGTGTGGCTATATCGACAAGGTAATCCTCAAGTCGCTCCGGCTTCTCACTGCATCGGGGAAGGAGCATGAAAAGCATCAATGCCGCTGTCAGGATCATCGATCTTCTCATCAACATCTCTGTATTAGGGGATCAGTAGTTTGTTTCTTACCACATTTCCATACATCATCACCATCTTTTCCCGAAGGAAGGCATCGTCGCGATTGGGGATGTCGATCTTGCTGACTTGACCATTCAGATAAGTATCGAATGCCTCTACATCCTCCCTGGTGTATTCCTCTGTATAACGACGCTCTCCGCTCATCATGTCATAGGCAAGATAGTTCCATGGAAAGAAGCTGTAGTTGCGGTAGATCTCATTGTCGATGATGGTGGCTACCTTCTCCACCACCTCATTCTTGGGTGTATCGGCGGGGATGTAATCCAGCATCTTGTTGATGTTTTTGCCAATGCGGAAATGCACCCTTCCCTTGTTGCCGGTGATGCCGGTGACCATGTTCTCAAGGTCATCAGCGCCACTCTTCCGGTAATCGGGATTGTCGCGCTTGAGCTGAAACTCTTTTGCCTTGAGGTAGTCGCAGGGGTCAATCTCATAGGAGATGGCCAACGGGGTGATCCGCAGCTCCCTGAGCGTCGCCAACGGCTCGGTGCTGTTGTGGAGGGTGAGCATCTTCAGCAGGCTGACCTGTGTCTTATCGTTAGAGTCTTTGGCCCTCCCTTCGCGTTGGGCAAGCCATATCGATTGAGAACGTTCTGTTACCGTGTGGTGAATGTAGTCGGAGAGGTGCTTCGAGACCTGGAGCATCTGACGCACCGAGACGCCTCTTTTCACGAGGAAGCTCTTGTTGAGGCGTACCAGCTTCTCGATCCAGGGATAGATGAGCAGGTTGTCACCGATGGCAATCTCAGTCGTGGACATCGCCTTGTCGAACATCAGGATGTTGAGGAAGGCAGCGTCGAGTACGATGTCGCGGTGGTTGGAGATGTAGAGGCTGCCGTTCACCTTGTCGGCATCTTCCCAACCAAATCCTTTCATCTCGCTGGTGGTCTTGCCAATCAGCTGTTTCATGACAGGGTAGATGATCGATCGCTGGAACGACTCTTTGTTCTTGCAGGCACCCATGGTAGCGGTGAACTGCTCCCAGCTGAAGGGCTTGATGAACGGTTCGGCAACGCGCCGGAAGTAAGGGTCGGCAATCAGTTCCGCAATGGTCTCCTCCACTTCGCTGTCAAGCAGCGGGCGGATATCGTCAAATTGTGAGGGTGTGGTAGTTTCCATATGCTTTTATTTTAGGATATCGCGGTTCATTGAGTCTTGAAGGCTGATTCGATGAGCTCGGTGAAGAGATCACTCATGGAGATGCCGGCAGCCGCTGCCTGTTGCGGGATAAAGCTGGTGGGTGTCATGCCGGGGGTGGTGTTCACCTCCAGCAGAATGGGGCGCTCACCCATCAGAATATAATCGGCACGCACGATACCGCGGGCTCCCAACAGCCGGTAGATACGCTCTGTGATTTGCTGCACGTTGCAGGTGATGTTCTCCGGCAGGGGTGCCGGTGTGATCTCCTCCACCTCGCCGTTGTATTTGGCATTGTAATCGAAGAACTCATTGTGGGTGACCACCTCGGTGAGTGGCAGCATGGTGACCCCCCGGTGTGAGGCATAACAGCCGCAGGTCACCTCCCTGCCTGCCACAAACTGTTCCACGATCACCTCCGATGCTTCGGTGAACGCTTCAACAATGGCATTCTCCAGCTGTGATGCTTCCTTCACCTTGGTGGTGGCGAAGCTCGATCCCCCCACGTTGGGTTTCACAAACAGGGGGAGTCCGAGTGATGTGACAATCTGATCGGGGGTAATCGGATCTTCCCGCCGCAGCAGGATGGATCCCGGTACATCGATCCCGAAATTCTTCAGGA
Source organism: Bacteroidales bacterium (assembly GCA_012799155.1). Classification (GTDB taxonomy): domain Bacteria; phylum Bacteroidota; class Bacteroidia; order Bacteroidales; family Dysgonomonadaceae; genus Proteiniphilum. The sequence goes on from JAAZLV010000215.1 coordinate 2,860, forward strand.
AGTGGTTGCAGGTGAACTTGTTGAAGGTGAGGGCAGAGGCCAGCACACCGCAACCGGAGTAGGGGATGCCTGTCATGTCGAAGTATCCCTGCAGGGTGCCGTCTTCTCCCGG
>JAAZLV010000003.1 GCA_012799155.1 Bacteroidales bacterium
CCTATAGGCAGCAAGATGAGTGCGCTGAACCACATGCCGAACCAATGGACCCACACACCATCGCGGGTCATTTTGTATCCCACGTTATCGACGATGTAGTAGATGATGAAGAGGATCACCGAAATGACGATGGGAGTACCAAGACCTCCCTTGCGGACGATAGATCCCAGGGGAGCCCCTATGAAGAAGAAGAGGAGGCAGGTGAAGGGGATGGTAAACTTGCGGTGCCACTCCACCCAATGGCGATTGATGGTCTTACGGGTGGTAGTCTTGTTGAGTGAGCGGAAAAGGAACTCGTTGCTGTTGTTATCAGCCTTGTGAAAGGCGGATTGCAGTATGGATGACTGTTTGCTGTACGCCATCGACTGTAGCAGGGTGTCGGGTCGCGGCACCTCCGGTTCCACGGATGAGGTGCGTGCCCTCAAGATCAACGAATCTTTCTGACTGGCCGGATAGCTGTTCCTGAAAGAGAGGTGGGAGTAATTTTTCATCAGCTTCCTGTCAACCAGATTCACGCTGTCGAGAATCACTGTCATCGAGTCGATCGAAACACCCAACTGAGAAAGGTTCTTTGACACATAATTGCTTGTGGAACTGCCTTCAATCACATCTTCACCCATCCGGTTGAAGTTGGCATCGTAAGCGATCATCATGGTCTTGGTGTCGAAATTCTCACGTGCGTAGGGCACAAAATCGGCATGATAACGTGATGAAGAGCCCTCAGTGAAGTTCTGGAACTGCTGTCCGCTATACATGGTGAAGATGAGCATGGTCTTATCTTCAGTCATGCTCATTTTCGCGGAGTCACAAAAGATCACAGCCATGTTGTTGAAACCGCTTGCCACATCATAAATCAGCACATCATGAAGCATGCCTGTCTCACGATCTTTTTTTCCCACATATAGGTTGTAACCGTCAATCTCCTTGTAAAAGACCCCTTCGGGTACATCCAGCTCGGGTGAAGCCTGTCTGATCGATATCAGTAGCGAGTAGAACTTGGTCTGTATCCCGGGGAGGGCGTTGTTCTGAAAGAAGAAAGCACCCACGCTGATGAAAGCGATCAGAATGATGAGTGGCTTCATGGTCTTGAGCAAAGGAATACCGGCCGATTTGATGGCCAGCAGCTCCAGGCTCTCTCCCAGGTTCCCGAAAACCATGAGTGATGCCAGCAGGATGGAGAGAGGAAGTGCCAGTGGGATCAGGTTGAGGGCGGCATAAAAAAACATCTCACCAATGACATTCAGTTCCAGACCCTTGCCCACCATATCCTCCACATACTTCCATAGAAATTGCATCAGCACCAGGAAGAGGCAGATGACGAATGTCATCAGGAAAAGCGGGATGAAGGTGGTCAGGATATACCTGTACAACCGCTTTATGTAGGTAATTCTATTCATCCGTTTCGCACAAAAAGAGATCAGTCTGTTTTGATCACAAAGATAGTAAAATCAAACGGAGAATTGTGGTTTCAAAAATGTAAAGATGATTAAAGCAACTCGTTTGGTATGACGAGTCACATCAAACGCCAAGGCGCCTTTTGAGCAGCTCTACCTGTGATTCCCAGAGTGTGATGGCATCTCCCTTTTCATTCGGTTCGGCGAAATCGGTGATCTCGAGTGTCATCTCGCCGGATAGATCAAGCTTACGCAGGATAAATTCGAAATAGATGTTTTCATCCTCTTCGTCTAGCCAGTGATATCTGATGAGTGACTGGGGTTTGCTGTATACGATCTGTGCGTCGTTCGACGATTTACCCCACAGGAAAGTATAGCGTGTCTCCGTTTCATCCATCAGCACTTCATCGGCAAACCACTCCGAGAGACCATCTATCTGGCTTATCATGCGCCATAAACTATTCAGGGTAGCGTTTCCCATCAGGAACTCGATATGAAACTTCTCTTTCGACATTAGCCTTGTTAAAAAAATATGGGCCACAATATACAACAATTTTCCGGATCTTCATAGGAAAGCGTGTATAAAAAAGGCAATGGCAGGGAGTAGCCTCACACTCTGTCAGGTAAGGGAATCGTTCACCGGCACTTCACTCCGGGAGATACTCCACGAAAGCCTCAATGGCTTCGTATGAGGCCAATCCCAGCTTCCAGTAAGTATCGGCAGTAGTGCGGTTGCGTTCTTCAGAACGTTGCCAGAAGAGTCGTTCATCGTCGCCCAGAAATGGGGCGCTCTCCATCTGTGACTGGTGCCGGAGAATTGCATTTCTTTTCTGACGCAACTCCTCGGGAGAAAGGGGCACCGCCATCTCGATGTGGTCTATCTCCCACTCCATCCATGCTCCTCGGTACATCCATACGCGGCACTCCTTGAACCACTCCTCCTCTTTGATCATGTCTACGGAGGCAAGGATGGCGTCGAGACAAACCTTGTGTGTGCCATGCGGGTCGGCCAGATCACCTGCAACATATATCTGGTGAGGCTTGATGGTCTCGATGAAATCTTTCACAATCATCACATCCTTCTCGCTGATGGGGTTCTTCTTCACCTTGCCGGTCTCGTAGAAAGGAAGATCCAGGAAGTGAACATTCTCTTCGGGGAGCCCTACATAGCGATCGGCTGAACGGGCCTCTTCGCGACGAATCCGTCCCTTTATGAAGAGGATGTCGGGGGTGTCGATATCTTCGTTGGTCTTCTCATACAAGAGATATCTGCGGATGCTCTCGTACTTCTCCAACAGATCCCTGTTCTCGGGTGTGAACTTCTTGCGCATGCTGTTGAGTACGGAGATGTAACGAATCACCTCTTCATCACCCACAGCGATGTTGCCCGATGTCTGGTAAGCCACATGTACTTCGTGCCCCTGGCTCACGAGTCGCTGGAAGGTACCCCCCATTGAGATCACATCGTCATCTGGATGGGGACTGAAGATGATTACCCTCTTGGGATAGGGCTTTGCCCGTTCGGGGCGGTAGGTATCGTCAGCATCGGGCTTACCTCCTGGCCAACCGGTAATGGTATGTTGAAGATCGTTGAATATCTTGATGTTGACATTGTAAGCCGAGCCATAGAGAGTGATCAGTTCACTCAGTCCGTTGTCATTGTAGTCCTTGTTGGTCAGTTTCAGTATTGGCTTGTCCACCACCTCGCAGAGCCAGACAATGGCACGACGGATCAGCTTGCTGGTCCAATCGCAATTGGTCACCAGCCAGGGGCGACTGATACGTGTCAGCGCGGAAGCTGCTGCCAGGTCTACATATACCTTGGTCTCAGTATGTGTCTGCAATATAGATCCCGGCACCATGTCGCTCACGGGCCCTTCCACAATGTCACGAATGCTCTCTGCCTTCTGTTCGTTCCATGCAATCAATGCAATCTTGCGGGCGTTCATCATGTCATAGAGTCCCATGGTGATAGCACTTACCGGAACCTTGTCGAGTGAACCGAAATTACGGGCGATGTCCTTGCGAGAGTCACCGTCGAGCATCACCATGCGTGTCTGGGAGTGCAGGCTGCTACCGGGCATGTTAAAGCCCACATTTCCCTTGCTGCCAAGACCCAGCAACAGGTAATCGAGTCCTCCTTTTTGTCGGAGACGTTCCTCATACTCCTCGCACTTTTCACTGATCAGCTCCTTCTCGGCAGTGGCATCGGGTGAGAAGATATTGGCCGGATCCATATCAAGATGATCAAGAAATACCTCTTTCAACATCTGTAGATTGCTAAAAGCGAAATCGAGCACTGGATAAAATTCATAGGTATTGAATACCACCAGATTGCAAAAGCTTACGCCCTTTTCCTTGTGGTGTCTCACAAGTTCTTCGTAGACAGGTACCGGCGATGCCCCACCGCTGATGCCCAGCACAAATGGCTTCCCTTCATGCTGTTTTTGCAACATCTCCTGTACGATTTCTTCGGCAACATTCCTGGCGGCCGACTGCGACTCCTCATAGATTTCAATGGCCAGTTTTTCATACCGTGAAAGGTTGTACTCTTCAAAATCGTTCTCTGGCTTGTAGTATTTTTTCGGAACGCGATCAAGTGTTATGTGTGAACTCAGATCCAGTCTCATGATTTATTATTTTCTATTGTTTGATTTTACTGATTCATTAACATCCTGCCTGGGAAGCTCTTTTCCTGCAGGTATACTTTTCATCACTTAATATGATTAGACGGCTGCCTCTTTTTTTCGGTCCATCTTCCTGGTGATACGTGCATAGAAGTAGAGTGCGATGGCCGAAATGGCACCGATGCCTACGAAGACGTACCAGATATAATGTGCATGTTGTGTAGCAGCGGCATAAGTTACGCTGTCCACGACGCCCGCCTCATTCATGAAAAGCCTTGGATCGGGGCAGTACCTGTCGAGCAGGAAGCCGGAGAGTCCGAAGGCGAAAAGGTAGGAGAAGAAGGAGTGAAGGTGGCTGAAACCCAGGTAGAGTCCCTCTTCACCGGTGGGTGCCTGCAGTGAGAAATACTCCAGGTAGCGGGGTGAGATGAAGCACTCCGCCAATGCCTGGAAAGCAATTCCTACGATCATCATAAAGGCAACGGGATGGAGTCCCAATATGGAGGCCTCCCCCACCTGTGTACCGAACGACATGAGGAGAGCCGAGAAGGGGATGATAATCATGCCAATCATCATGGAGGTGATGGCGCTCCGTTTCTTCATCAGCGAGGTGACAAAGTTGACCGCCAGGAAGACCACCAGTGGATTGACATTGGCATACCATCCGGGTGAGGCTGTCTCGCCAATCATGCGGATCACATACTTGGGCATTGTAGCGTACATCTGACTCTGTATCATCCAGAAGCCGCTCACGATGATGATCAGCAGCATCAGTCGCCCGTTGAGCAACACCTTGCCCATGGAGCGGCCAATCTCAAGAAAGCTCTTTCCTTTACCTTCCGTCTTTGTGGACTTGTAGAAGAGATAAACGGCAATCAGTGCCAGGAGAGTCATCGCTGCAGAGAAATAATTGAGGTAGACCAGTCCCTGGTCGCCCATGCTCCTTCTGAGGGGGTCCACAACCGTCTTGCCGGTGAAGGCACCAATGTTGACCATCATATAGAAGATGGAGTAGCCACGCGCCCTGTTCTCGGGAGTGGTTTCGCGCGCCACCGTGCCGGAGATGACCGACTTGATGAAAGCCCCGCCAATGACCACCAGAACCAGGGGTGCGATGATCGACCAGCGGAGGTAGCTCTCTTGCAGGCCGGTGTAAGTGGTGGTCATCTCATAGTCCACCAGTCCCGCGCTTTCCAGCAGTGTGGGGAGGATGCCCAATCCGGCATAGCCCACGGTGAGCAGTGCGAACGCCAGGATGATGGCAGAACGGAACCCAATCTTATCGGCATAAGCCCCTGCAAAGAGGGGCAACAGGTAAAGCATGGCCGAGAAGATACCTGCAATGACACCCGCCTCGATATCGGAGAAACCCCACACATTGGAGAGGTAAAGGGTGATGACGATGAATACGGCATAATAGGCCAGTCGCTCGAGCAGCTCCACAAAGTTGGCTACCCAGAAAGGTTTTGTAAATTTAACCATCGGCAGGGATATTATCAGTTATTTATATCGCATTTTTAAATTAACGACAAAGATAAATAAATATTTTAAATATATATCTGTTAAATACTCATTTTTATATTGCATTATTCAAGGTCGATGACGGTGATGCCAGCACCTCCAAACTGCACATGCTCATCTGCGAAGTGGCTCACACCATTCACAGTAGCCAGGTATTCGCGAATAATCTGTCTCAGTGCGCCGGTACCGGTACCGTGCAGAATGCGTACGCGTGCAGCACCCAACTGGATGGCATCGTCGATGAAGTAAATAACCGCCTGCAACGCCTCATCTCCCCGCATTCCCCGCACATCGATATCCTGTTTGAAACTGAGCTTGCGCTCGTGTATCAGGTCGCGAGTGTTGGAAGCCTTCTGTTCCCGTTTGATCTGGTTGTTGCTCACCCGCTCAAGTTTCTCCAGCGGGACAGTTGTTTTTATCATGCCGAAGG
>JAAZLV010000216.1 GCA_012799155.1 Bacteroidales bacterium
ACCTTGATCCGAAAGTCAGCCGAGGTGAAAGTGGAGCAAGGCACCATAAGTGTCTCAGAACTGATGCAGGCGATTCATGCGGAGGAAGCAGCCAAACTGGCAAAGTCGTTCCATGAGATCCGATACCTGCTGTCGGTCTATAGTTTGAGACATACAACGAATGAGTAAGCGATAAGTAATATTTGATAAGCTAATAGAATAACAACCCGAATTTGAATATGAAATCATTTTGTTTAACAACCACATTGACCTGCATTTCTCTGCTCTTTTCCTGTGGCAGGGATAACGGTAACTATGACGCCATCGGGTCGTTCGAAGCAACTGAGGTAATCGTTTCCGCGGAGGCGAGTGGCCGTATCCTCGTACTGGATATTGAAGAGGGAGAGCAACTCACAGCTGGTCAGATGGTGGGTGCGATAGACAGCACCCAACTCTACCTGAGGAAGATGAGCCTCCTCTCCAGCGCGAAGGGTGTACGCGCCCGCAGACCCAACATCGGTACCCAAACTGCCGCTATCCGGGAGCAGATCAGGATACTCGAACGGGAGCAGGAGCGCGTAGAGAGGTTGCTCGAAGCCAATGCAGCCAACCGGAAACAGCTGGATGACATCACCTCTCAAATAGAGGTTCTGAGTCAACAACTCATGGCACAGACCTCCACCCTACAGAAGAGCAGTGAACAGATCACGGCAGAAAGTTCCAGTGTAGATATCCAGATAGCCCAGCTGGATGACCAACTGGCGAAAACGAGGATCTCCTCACCCATCAGCGGCACGGTACTGAACCGTTATGCGGAAATGGGAGAGCTGGCTACCATGGGCATGCCACTCTTTAAGATCGCTGATACAGGGACACTCTTCCTGCGGGCCTACGTGACCAACGACCAGCTGGCAGGGATTCGGCTGAACGACAGCGTCACCGTGCGGGTAGACAATGGCAGGGGTGAGATGAATAGTTATCCTGGCCGCATCAGCTGGATTTCGGACAAGTCAGAGTTCACACCCAAGACAATACAAACCAAGAATGAACGGGCTAACTTGGTTTATGCACTAAAGATTGCCGTTATAAACGACGGCTATTTGAAAATCGGCATGTACGGTGAGGTGAAACTGTGAGCAGATGATAGAGGTAACCGATCTTCGCAAAAGCTACGGCAGACAGGGCAAGACACTGGCAATCGATGGCATCTCCTTCACTGCTGGTGAAGGGGAGATATTCGGCGTGATCGGACCCGACGGTGCGGGCAAGTCGACCCTCTTCCGGATCCTTGCTTCACTCATCCTACCCGACAGTGGCAAGGCACTGTTGAACGGTCACGACGTGGTGAACGATTACCGGAAGATACGGCAGATCATCGGCTACATGCCGGAACGTTTCTCCCTTTATCAGGACCTGAGTGTGGAAGAGAACCTGCAGTTTTTCGCTACTCTCTTTCATACCACCATCGAGGAAAACTACCACCTGATCAGTGATATCTACCGGCAGATTGAGCCCTTCAAAAAACGACGTGCCGGCGCCCTCTCTGGCGGGATGAAACAGAAGCTGGCACTGAGCTGCGCACTCATCCACAAGCCGGAGATCCTGATCCTGGACGAGCCTACCACCGGGGTGGATCCTGTTTCCAGGAAGGAGTTTTGGGACATGCTGCAGCGACTGAAAGCACAGGGGATCATCATCCTGGTATCCACTGCCTACATGGATGAGGCGAGGCAATGCTCACGCATCGCACTGATGCAGGGGGGATCCTTCATCGCCACCGACACACCCCAAGGAATCATCGACAGCTACCGAGAGATCCTCTGGTCGGTCGAGGGAAGTCGCATCACAGCGCTGCTGTACACGCTGCGACAGCTCCCCGGGGTGAAGAGCTGCTTTGCATTTGGTGAGCGGCTGCACATCACCGTCAGGGAGGAGCTTCACTTAGAAGAATTGAAGCAGGAGCTGGTAGGTCAGGGTTTCGATGATCTGCGCATCGCACCCATCAAACCAACGATAGAGGATTGTTTCATGGCAATAGATAATCAGTAGATGAAGAAGGTAATTGAGGTTTCCGGACTAACAAAACGTTTCGGTCATTTCACCGCTGTCGACCATATCACGTTCGACGTGAAGGAAGGGGAGATATTCGGCTTCCTGGGTGCCAATGGTGCCGGCAAGACTACCGCCATGCAGATGCTCTGCGGCATCAGTAAGCCGACAGCGGGTAGTGGAACAGTGGCTGGCTTCGACATCATCAGGGAGAATGAACGAATCAAGTGCAACATCGGCTACATGAGTCAACGCTTTTCGCTTTACGAGGACCTGAAAGTGTGGGAGAACATCCGTCTCTTCGGTGGCATTTACAACCTTTCCGGCAAGGTGATCGAAAGAAAGACAGAGGAGTTGCTGGAACGACTAGACTTTCGCGAGGAGCGCTCCACACTGGTGAAGTACCTACCACTGGGGTGGAAACAGAAACTTGCCTTCTCAGTAGCCATCATCCATGATCCCGACATCGTCTTCCTCGATGAGCCGACGGGGGGTGTCGACCCGGCCATGCGACGACAGTTTTGGGAGATGATCTACGAGGCAGCCGACCGGGGCATCACGGTCTTCGTCACCACCCACTATATGGATGAAGCAGAGTACTGTAACCGGGTATCAATCATGGTGGACGGCCGAATCGACGCCCTGGACACACCAGAAGCATTGCGCAGCCAGTACAATGCCACCTCCATGGATGAGGTGTTCCGGCAGTTGGCCCGAAAAGCCAGCCGAAGTGAGTAGAAGAATGATGAGGTGAGCTGCACAATAGGCTTCATACACGACATACCAACGAACAACATAATGAAACAACTGATTGCATTTGTAGAAAAAGAGTTCTATCACATCTTTCGTGACAACCGGACGCTGCTAGTGATCCTGGGGATGCCGGTGGTTCAGATCCTGCTCTTTGGCTTCGCCATCAACATGGAAGTACAGGATATTCGCGTGGCACTCTATACTCCCACCCCCGACACTTTCTCGCAAGGCATCGCGGAGAAGATCCGTCAGAACAGTTATTTCAATTTCCAGGGCAGCATGCAGACCATGCAGCTGGTTGAGGAGTCGATGCGCAAGGGTGAGCTCGACCTGGCGATAGTCTTCCCGCCTCATTTCCATCGGGATATGACACACTCCGGCGAGGGGAAAGTGCAGCTGATCACCAGCAGTGCAGACCCCAACAGGGGATCAATCGCTGCAACCTACGCCACCGCGATCATCTCCCAATACCAGATGGAACAGGCAGGACCGACAGCTATCCCCTTTCAGATCACGACTGAGAACAGGATGATCTATAACCCGAGGATGAAATCAGCCTACATGTTTGTGCCCGGCATCATGGGGTTGGTGCTGATGATCATCTCCACCATCATGACATCGGTATCGATCATACGCGAAAAAGAGCGGGGTACGATGGAGGTGCTGCTGGCCTCACCACTGAAACAGGCCACCATGATCGTGGCTAAGACCATCCCGTACCTGATCATCTCACTGCTGAACCTTATCTCCATCCTGCTGCTAAGCTACTTCGTGTTGGATGTGCCCATCCGCGGGAGCCTGCTGCTACTGACACTCCTCTCACTCCTCTACATCTTCCTCTCCCTCTCCTTCGGGCTCACCATCTCCACGTTGGTGCATAAGCAGATCAACGCGGTGATCGTCTCAGCGATGACTGTGATGATCCCGGTACTGATGCTGTCGGGTATGATCTTCCCGATCAACAACATGCCACCTGCTTTGCAGTACCTCTCCCTGGTGGTGCCCGCCCGTTGGTTCATAGACGCAGTGCGGAAGGTGATGATCCAGGGACTCGGCATCTCGATGGTGTGGCAGGAGATGCTGATCCTGACAGGCATGATTCTGCTCCTGCTGACGGTCACGATTCTCAAAACAAAAAAGAGACTGGAATGAACACACTGAAATTTTTGCTAGAGAAAGAGTTCAAGCAGATGTTCCGGAACAAGCTGATTCCACGGCTTATTGTGATGTATCCCATCATGGTGATGCTGGTCTTTCCCTGGGCCATCAGCTTCGAGATCAGGAATATCCGCATCGACGTGGTGGATCATAGCCGTAGTAGCTACTCACGACGGCTGACCGACAAGGTCGCGGCATCGCACTACTTTATCCTGCATGACACCCCTCCCGATTACCAGACCGCCATGCGAAACATGGAGATGGGTGAGACTGACATGATCCTGGAAATCCCAACCTCATTCGACAGGGAGATGGTAAAGAACCGCTCCTCTGCGGTGAGTATCGCGGTGAACTCGGTGAACGGCACACAGGGATTGCTGGGGAGCAACTACATCACGCAGATCATGAACGAATTTTCAGCCTCCCTGCGGGGTGAACTCATGCATACCCTCCCTCCCACCTCAAGGGCAGCGATGGTACACATGCCGAAGCTTGATATCCTGACACAATATAAATTCAACCCAACGCTGGATTATAAGAACTTCATGATCCCCGGCTTCATGGTGCTGCTGATGACGCTGATCTG
>JAAZLV010000217.1 GCA_012799155.1 Bacteroidales bacterium
CATTATGACAAGTATCAAAGGAACACAGACCGAACTGAACCTGCTGAAGTCCTTCGCAGGTGAATCACAGGCCCGAATGCGCTACACCTTCTATGCCAAGCAGGCAAAGAAAGAGGGTTACGAGCAAATTGCAGCCATCTTCCAGGAAACCGCCGATCAGGAGATGACACATGCCAAGCGTATGTTCAAATACCTGGAGGGGGGCATGGTAGAGATCACCGCTTCCTACCCTGCCGGTGTAATCGCCACCACTGCCGAGAACCTGAAAGCCGCCGCCGAGGGGGAGAATGAGGAGTGGACCGACCTCTACCCCCATTTTGCGGAGGTAGCCGAAGCAGAAGGCTTCAAGGAGATCGCCACCATGTACCGCATGATCGCCAAGGCAGAGGCTGTGCACGAGGAACGCTACCTGAAGCTGTTGGCCCGCGTGGAGAGCGGCACCGTTTTCGCCCGCGAAGAGGCAATCGATTGGATTTGCCGTCACTGCGGCTATGTCTTCACCGGCAAGAAACCACCGAAGAACTGCCCCACCTGCCTGCACCCCCAGGCTTATTTTGAACCAATGAACAACGCACTGTAAAACATACTTACATTGCATTCATCGGGCGTATCCCTTAGGGGGTACGCCTTTTTTTTGCCCACCAACGATCGGTAGTCAGGGCTGTCTCGGTCGCTCTAGCCTTATTGCACCCTTATATCCTCCTTATACCCTCCTTATACCCACTCCCAAAATTATTAAGGTTGGTATATAGATGCAATAAGGTTAGAATAAAAGAATAGCTTCCCAAAATATAGTACTTTTGCACCAGCAATAAAAGTTGATATGGTTCCGGATGAACCGATCAAACTGCAACCAGAAAAGAAAAAACAATGGAACAGAACGAACTGTTTGCCCGCACCGAACTTTTAATCGGCAGGGATGCGATGAAAGCGATTGCTTCAAAACGGGTGATCCTCTTCGGTGTGGGGGGTGTGGGAAGCTGGTGTGCCGAAGGACTGATCCGCAGCGGCATCATGCAACTCACGCTGGTGGACTCCGACCGGGTGGCGGTGGCGAACATCAACCGTCAGCTGCCGGCTACCACAAAAACTGTAGGAGAATTGAAGGTGGAGGTCTTGAAACGGCGACTGGAGGAGATCAACCCGCAGGCAGAGATTACAGCCATCCCGGAGATCTACAGTGCAGAGAGTGCCGACTCCTTTCAACTGGAAAAATATGACTATATCATCGATGCCATCGACTCGCTCAGCCACAAGGTACACCTGCTCCTTACCGCCTCCCGCACCGGAGCCACCCTTTTTTCCTCGATGGGAGCAGCCCTGAAGATAGATCCGCAACAGATCAGGGTGACGGAGTTTCGAAAAGTGCGTGGTTGCAAGCTGGCAGCGGCATTGCGCCAGCGAATGCGCAAGGGAGAAGAGATGCCGTACAAGCCTTTCCTCTGTGTTTACAGTGAAGAGCTGTTGGAGAACAGGGGCAATGAGGCATTGCCTCAAGCCGACGAACAGGGGAGCTTCCGCAAGGCACAGACCAACGGGACCATGGTGCAGGTGACCGCCGTGTTTGGCTTCACCCTCTCGGGACTGGTTGTTCAAGACATCTGCAACAAAGCATTGAAATCAGATCTTCCGACACAATAGCATATCACATCTGCCACTTTTTTCTTACCTTTGTGCTTTCAATCAGCAACTTCAACTATGCAAATCGAACAGATATTACTGGATGCCGTGAGCGGCGCCATCAAAGAA
>JAAZLV010000218.1 GCA_012799155.1 Bacteroidales bacterium
AGCGGCTTCCTGGAACAGGTTGGTGCGCTTGCTGGCGTTCAGCTTCTCGAAGTCCTCACGTGAACCGACGATCAGCTTCTCAAACTCACGCTGTCCCGTTCCGGCAGGGATGAGGTGACCTACGATCACATTTTCCTTCAACCCTTCGAGTGTGTCGGTCTTGCCGTTGATGGCGGCATCGTTGAGCACCTTGGTGGTCTCCTGGAATGAAGCGGCCGACATGAAGCTGGTGGTCTGCAGCGCCGCACGGGTGATACCCTGTAACACCTGGTTGGCGGTGGCGGGAATGGCATCGCGTGCCTCCACCGTTTTCAGGTCGCGTCGTTTCAGCGAACTGTTTTCGTCGCGCAACTTACGCACGGTTACAATCTGACCCGGCTCGAAGATTTGTGAATCGCCGGCATCGACGATCACCTTCTTGCCCCAGATACGGTCGTTCTCTTCCATCATATCATGCTTGTCGACCAACTGCTGCTCGAGGAAGCGGGTATCTCCCGGATCCACCACTTCCACCTTGCGCATCATCTGACGGACGATCACCTCAAAGTGCTTGTCGTTGATCTTCACACCCTGCAGACGATATACATCCTGCACTTCGTTCACGATGTACTCCTGCACGGCAGTCGGCCCCATGATCGCAAGAATGTCGGCCGGTGTAGTAGCCCCGTCGGAGAGGGGCATGCCGGCACGGATATAGTCGTTTTCCTGTACCAGGATCTGTTTCGAGAGCGGTACCATGTACTTCTTCGTTTCTCCCGTTTTGGAGGTGACGCTGATCTCCTGGTTACCACGTTTGATCTTTCCAAACGAAACCTCACCATCGATCTCGGAAACCACTGCCGGGTTTGAGGGGTTACGTGCTTCGAACAGCTCTGTTACACGCGGCAGACCACCGGTAATGTCACCCGCCTTGCCCACGGCACGGGGGATCTTCACCAGTACATCACCCGCCTTGATCTCGTCGTTCTCGTTCTTCACGATGTGCGAACCGAGGGGTAGGGTATAGGTGCGTAGAATATCGTCGTTCTCGTTCACGATATGGGCGGAGGGAGCACGTGTCTTGTCGCGTGATTCGATGATCACCTTCTCCTTCAGACCGGTTTGCTCATCCGATTCAACCTTGTAGGTCATGTTCTCGGTGAAGTTCTCGAAGCGGATCTTACCGGTCGCCTCTGAGACGATCACTGCGTTGAAGGGGTCCCACTCACAGATCAAATCCCCTTTCGATACCTTTGAGCCGTCACCGAAGTAAAGCTTCGAACCGTAGGGAATGTTGTGCGAGAGCAACACGATCTTGGTATTGGGATCAATGATGCGCATCTCCACTAGTCGGCTTACTACTACCTTGTAGCTTTTGCCGTCGGCATCGGTGCTCTCCACGAAGCGAAGTTCATCGAATTCCAGGATACCGTCATATTTTGTTTTGATGCTGTTTTCAGCAGCGATATTGGAAGCAGTACCACCCATGTGGAAGGTACGAAGTGTAAGCTGTGTACCCGGCTCACCAATCGACTGAGCTGCAATTACACCCACTGCTTCACCCTTCTGCACCATCCTACCCGTGGCCAGGTTACGACCGTAGCACTTGGCACAAACACCATGGTGCGACTCGCAGGTGAGTACGGAACGGATTTCTACACGTTCGATGGGCGACTCGTCTATTTTCTTTGCAATATCTTCGGTAATCTCATCACCGGCGTTAACCAATATCTCGCCGCTGTTGGGGTGTTGTACGTCGTGTACCGATACGCGACCAAGGATGCGCTCGTAAAGAGAGGCAATCACTTCATCGTTGTTCTTGATGGCGGTGGCTGCAAGTCCGCGGAGCGTGCCGCAGTCCTCTTCATTGATGATCACATCCTGCGATACATCGACCAGACGACGGGTGAGATACCCGGCATCGGCTGTCTTGAGGGCGGTATCGGCGAGACCCTTACGGGCACCGTGGGTGGAGATGAAGTACTCGAGTACCGAGAGTCCCTCCTTGAAGTTGGCAAGAATAGGGTTCTCAATAATCTGCGCTCCTTCGGCACCACTCTTCTGCGGTTTGGCCATCAGACCACGCATACCGGAGAGCTGACGGATCTGCTCACGTGAACCACGGGCACCCGAGTCGAGCATCATGTAGACCGAGTTGAATCCCTGGTCATCTTCTGCAAGCTGCTTCATCAGGATGTTGGAGAGCTTTGAGTTGATGTGCGTCCAGGTGTCGATGATCTGGTTGTAACGCTCATTGTAGGTGATGAAACCCATGTTGTAGTTCTCCATGATCTGTTCCACCTCGGCGTAACCATCCTGGATTAGCTTCTCTTTCTCCTCGGGGATGATCACATCCTCCAGGTTGAAGGAGAGACCTCCCTTGAAGGCCATGGTGTAACCCAGGTCCTTGATGTCGTCGAGGTATTGAGCCGTACGGGCCACGCCGCAGGTCTTGATCACCTTGCCGATGATGTCGCGAAGCGACTTCTTTGAGAGCAGCTCATTGATGTAACCCACCTCTTTTGGAATGGCTTCATTGGTCATCACGCGACCAACGGTGGTCTCATGCATCTTGCGGATGGGATCACCATTCTCGTCGATGTCATCGACGATCACCTTGATCAGTGCGTGCAGTGCCACCTTCTTTTCGTTGTAGGCGATGATTGCCTCCTCTTCACCATAGAAGGTCATCCCTTCTCCTTGCGCTCCCGGGCGAATCTTGGTGATGTAATATAGTCCGAGCACCATGTCCTGTGAAGGCACGGTAATAGGAGCACCGTTGGCGGGGTTGAGGATGTTGTGCGAAGCGAGCATCAGCAGCTGTGCTTCCAGAATCGCTTCATTGCCCAGTGGGAGGTGGACAGCCATCTGGTCCCCGTCGAAGTCGGCATTGAAAGCCGTACAGGCGAGGGGGTGCAGTTGGATGGCCTTTCCTTCAATCAGCTTGGGTTGGAAGGATTGGATTCCGAGGCGGTGAAGGGTAGGGGCACGGTTGAGCAACACCGGATGTCCCTTCATCACATGTTCGAGGATGTCATATACCACAGGTTCCTTGCGATCGACGATCTTCTTGGCCGATTTCACCGTCTTGACGATGCCTCGTTCAATCAGCTTGCGGATGATAAATGGTTTATAGAGTTCGGCTGCCATATCCTTGGGCAGACCGCATTCGTGCATTTTGAGTTCCGGACCCACCACGATTACCGAGCGGGCGGAGTAGTCGACACGCTTACCGAGCAGGTTCTGACGGAAACGGCCCTGTTTTCCCTTAAGGCTGTCGGAGAGTGACTTGAGTGGACGGTTCGACTCGGTTTTGATGGCACTCGACTTGCGTGAGTTGTCGAACAGTGAGTCGACGGACTCCTGGAGCATTCGCTTCTCGTTACGCAGGATCACGTCGGGAGCCTTGATGTCGATCAGTCGTTTGAGTCGGTTGTTGCGGATGATCACCCTGCGGTAGAGGTCGTTCAGGTCGGAGGTGGCAAAGCGGCCTCCGTCGAGTGGCACCAGCGGACGCAGATCGGGTGGAATCACGGGGATCACCTTCATGATCATCCATTCCGGCTTGTTGATGCTCTTTGATCCGCGAAATGCTTCCACCACCTGCAGCTGTTTCAGCGCTTCGTTCTTGCGCTGTTGCGAGGTATCGGTGTTGGCACGGTGACGCAACTGGTTGGCAAGCTTGTCGAGGTTGAGACGCTCCAACAGGTCGAGGATTGCCTCGGCACCCATCTTGGCGATGAACTTGTTGGGATCGCTATCCTCCAGCAGCTGGTTCTCACGGGGGAGTGTCTCCAGCAGGTCGAGATATTCCTCTTCGGTGAGGAGATCTCTCTCACTTACTTTTTCCTCCAATGCACCCGCCTGGATCACCACGTAGCGCTCGTAATAGATGATTGAGTCGAGTTTCTTGGTGGGGATGCCCAGCAGATAACCTATTTTGTTGGGCAGTGAGCGGAAGTACCATATGTGTGCCACCGGCACCACCAGGTGGATGTGACCGGTACGTTCACGACGTACCTTCTTCTCTGTCACCTCCACGCCGCAACGGTCGCAGACGATGCCCTTATAGCGAATACGTTTGTACTTGCCGCAATGACATTCGTAGTCTTTCACCGGTCCGAAGATGCGTTCACAGAACAGACCGTCGCGCTCGGGCTTGTAGGTTCGGTAGTTGATGGTCTCGGGTTTGAGTACCTCCCCGAAAGAGTTTTCCAGAATCAGTTCCGGCGAAGCCAGCCCAATCGTGATCTTTGAAAAGCTACTCTTTATCTTGTTTTCTTTTCTAAATGCCATATATTTTGTATATATAAACAGTTATCGGAATGTTATTTGTATCTCCTGATCTTCACTTTACTGGAATTGCATATAGCAGTTCCAGAGAATGATGGGGAGTGATTTAATCAAGACTGATGTTCAGTCCCAATCCTTTAAGCTCGTGCAGCAACACGTTGAGTGATTCGGGAATACCTGCCGATGGCATTGCTTCCCCTTTCACGATTGCTTCGTAAGCCTTGGAACGTCCAACCACGTCGTCCGATTTCACCGTCAGTATCTCCTGGAGAATATGAGAGGCACCGAAAGCTTCGAGGGCCCATACTTCCATCTCTCCAAAACGCTGACCACCAAACTGTGCTTTACCACCCAGCGGCTGCTGTGTAATAAGTGAGTAGGGACCAATTGAGCGGGCATGCATTTTGTCTTCCACCATGTGGCCGAGCTTCAGCATATAGATGATTCCAACCGTTGCGGGCTGGTCGAAACGCTCACCGGTACCTCCGTCGTAAAGGTAGGATTTACCATATGCGGGTACATTCGCCTTCTCTGTCCACTGGTTCAAATCGTCGAGTGATGCTCCGTCGAAGATGGGGGTGGCGAACTTAACGCCCAGATTCTTACCGGCCCATCCGAGCACTGTTTCGAAGATCTGTCCCAGGTTCATACGAGAGGGTACCCCAAGCGGGTTGAGCACAATGTCAACAGGTGTACCGTCGGCAAGGAAAGGCATATCTTCCTGGCGCACGATGCGCGAGACAATACCCTTGTTACCGTGACGTCCGGCCATCTTGTCACCCACCTGTATCTTCCGTTTCTTGGCAACATAGACCTTGGCGATCTGCATGATGCCGGAAGGAAGTTCATCTCCGATGGTGAAGTCGAACCGCTTACGTTTCAGTTCTGAATCAAGTTCTTTGAAGCGACGCAGGTAATTGATCACCGTGGAGCGGATCAGTTCGTTTTTGTGGGCGTCAGCTGTCCACTTGTTGAGCTGTACCGACTGGAAATCGATTTCGTTGAGAACCTTGTGGGTGAACTTGGCACCCTTGGGAACCACATCCATATTGGTGTAGTCCTTCACTCCGGCCGAGGACTTACCATCGGTGAGTGTCAGTAGCTTTTCAATTAAGACTTTTTTGAGATCTTCCATCTTCAACTCGTACTCTTCGTCGAGTTTGGGCAATAGAGCTTTGCTGGAGAGACGGGTCTTTCCTTTTTTGGAAGCCTTTGAGAAGAGGTTGGTACTGATTACCACACCCTTCAGTGAAGGAGATGCCTTTAGTGATGCATCCTTCACATCGCCGGCCTTGTCGCCGAAGATGGCACGTAGCAGTTTCTCTTCTGGTGATGGGTCTGATTCTCCCTTGGGAGTGATCTTTCCGATCATGATATCGCCGGGCTTGATGCGTGCACCGACGCGTACGATACCTCTTTCATCGAGATCCTTGGTGGCCTCTTCGCTCACATTGGGGATGTCGGATGTGAGTTCTTCCAGTCCGCGTTTTGTTTCGCGCACCTCGAGGGAGAACTCTTCCACATGTACAGAGGTGAAGACGTCGTCGCTCACCATCCGTTCGTTGAGAACGATGGCATCTTCAAAGTTATATCCCTTCCAAGGCATGAAGGCCACTTTCAGGTTCTTGCCGATGGCCAGTTCACCCTTCTCGGTGGCATATCCTTCGGTGAGGATATCTCCTTTCTTTACCTTTTGGCCTACCCGACAAACGGGTCGCAGGTCGATGGTGGTATTCTGGTTCGTCTTGCGGAACTTGGGAATGGTATAAACCTTCACTGCATCGTCGAAGCTGGTGAATTCTTCTTCCTCGCTTCGATCATACTTGATCTTAATGGTGGTGGCATCTACATAGGTGATCTCACCGTTACCATCCGCCATGATTTGAGATCGTGAGTCGTGGATCACCTGGTTTTCAATACCTGTTCCTACAATGGGAGCCTCGGTACGCAACAATGGCACAGCCTGGCGCATCATGTTCGATCCCATCAATGCACGGTTGGCATCGTCATGTTCCAGGAAGGGGATGAGCGAGGCAGCTATGGAGGCGATCTGCATGGGCGACACGTCCATCAGTTCCACGTCCTCCGGTGCGATCACCGGGTAGTCGGCATCCTGACGTGCTTTCACACGGGGGTTGATGAACTTGCCCTTGTCGTCGAGCGGGGCATTGCCCTGAGCGATCAGCCTGTCTTCCTCCTCCTCAGCAGCCAGGTAGATAACCTCCTCGTTCTTGATGTTCACCATTCCGTTCTCAACCTTTCGGTAGGGTGTCTCGATGAAACCCAGGTCATTGATCTTGGCATATACACAGAGAGAGGAGATCAGTCCGATGTTGGGACCTTCCGGTGTCTCGATGGGACAGAGTCGGCCGTAGTGTGTAAAGTGTACGTCACGCACCTCGAAACCGGCACGCTCACGGGAAAGGCCGCCCGGTCCGAGTGCCGAGAGACGTCTCTTGTGGGTGATTTCCGCCAGCGGGTTTGTCTGGTCCATGAACTGGGAGA
>JAAZLV010000219.1 GCA_012799155.1 Bacteroidales bacterium
AAGAGGTTAAGCTGCGCCCTACCATTCATGCCACGCGTGAAGCATACAAGCTACTTGGAAAGGACCCCAATCGATATCGCCCCTCTGCAGAAGCACTTTGCAGACGCATTATTAAAGGACAGGAACTATATCAAATCAATACTTTAGTGGATCTGATCAACCTTGTTTCTCTAAAAACAGGTTACTCGATAGGTGGTTTCAATTTAGACAGAATTGAAGGTGATCTGATACTGGATGTGGGTGAAGCCAATGAAAGGTTCGAGGCCATTGGCCGCGGTCTGCTGAATATTGAAGGATTGCCGGTCTACCGCGACGACAGGGGCGGAATCGGCACTCCCACAAGTGATGAAGAGCGCACAAAAATCACAACTGATACGGCCCACCTCTTGATGATCATTAACGCTTACTCCGGTGAGGAGGGGTTGCAGGAAGCTACTGAATATTCGATCAACCTACTGAAAAGGTATGTCAATGCAACATCTGTTGAAATTACATTCGCACCAATGGAGATGAAATCATGACCCGGCAACAGGATTCATTCTGTTTTTCTAAGGACGATTCTGAAGGTAGCACCTTTACCCGTCTCCGACTTCAAGACGAATATTTCACCTTTGTGATGCACTTCAACGATCCGTTTCACTAAGGCCAGTCCAAGCCCCCATCCACGCACTTTGGTAGTGTAACCAGGGGTAAATATTTTTTTCTGATTCGCACGCGGGATTCCTTTGCCACTGTCAGAAACATCCAACAATACCCGATTATTTTTTACCGTGATACCAAATGTGATTGCTCCCCTTCCCCACATGGCATCTGCTGCATTCTTCGTAAGGTTTTCAATTACCCATCCGAAAAGCGGCTTATTGATTGAGACCATCACAGGTTCTGAGGGAAATAAGAGTGAGAAGGTTATCTTATTTGACAATCTTTTTCCAAGGTACGAGAGTGTCTCTTTCACCTCCTCACGGAGGTCTGTCACTTGCATCTCGGTTACAGAACCAATCCTGGCAAAACGTTCAGCAATCATCTGTAAACGGTTAATGTCTTTCTCAATCTCAACCACGAGACTTGCATCCACATCTTTCAGCTTTAGATATTCTGTCCAGGCCACGAGTGAAGAGATAGGTGTTCCCAGTTGATGGGCTGTCTCCTTCGACAATCCCACCCATAAACTGTTTTGCTCGGCCCGCTGTGAGCGATTCAAGGCAAAAAAGGCAAGGGCCACGAAAAGGGCAATGACGAAAAACTGAATGAAGGGGAAAAGCTGCAACAGCTTTAATGTATTGGAATCATCAAAATAGAGCGTTTGATCCAGCTCGTTAAGTCTCACAGGTTCATGCCTGCGACTAAATTGAACCATCTTCTCACGAAGCAGGGTAGCAGTATCCTCTTTTGGCAAGCGGATGTTATGCGACTCCATCCTGCCACTCTTTTCATCATGTAGTATTGCAGGAATGGAGCTGTTACCCTGTAGGATACTCAACACCAGCGACATATCTACGTCATTCTCATCCCGTGACATCGACTCCGCAGCCTTTGCCCATATCTCCATCTTCTGCCGCTCTTCTCGCGATAACTCCTTCACCAGCATGCCGGATAGCAATAAGGAGAGTACCCCTGCAAACGTTGCAAGGATCACAAAAAGAGAGGAAAGATTTTTTCGGGAAAACATTACGATTAAAAAATGAAAGATCAATAAATTCAGTCAGTAGAATGGTCGGTCAATATTTCCGGTTTTGTCTCCGGCAGGTAACCACTTCTTATGCGCCACTCATTCGGATAAAGGTTGTTAGCCCTGTTTCCAATGTTTTTTACAAAACCGATTGGTTCGTGGTGATAGGTGAGCAAAACGAATCCCTTGTTTACATCCGAAAGCATGATTGCCTCCTTTCGCAGAAATGCCACAGCCTGACTGTATGACAGTTCGTAGCGGTTAAATGCTTCACGATTCAGCTCACAGCTCATCGCAAGTGAGTGAGATGGAATCAGGTCTTTTCCTTTCCTCTCTCCGATTGGAATACCCATGGAAAGTACTTTTAACCGTTCTTTCATCAGTAGCATTGTTTCCAGATGATTCACGGGAATTGCTGAGATACGATTGTCGGACTCTATGAAATTGAAACGCTCAGGATTTAACATCCATGTGGCAAAGTCAGTGATATCCTTCACAAAAGGTGATGATTTCTGTCTTCCTTTTTTATAGGAGGAAGCAGACTTTTGATCAATTTCCGGTTCAGTTGAATCCCCTTTCTGCAACAAGGCAACAAAGAAACCTTCACCACTTGTCTTGTGGGGTAGAAAGCGATAACAAACCGCATCGCGAACCAAGGAGGGTGTGATTCCCCATGTCGATTCAATCTCCACCTCCACAAACGATGCACCCAGACTCTGTGCCGCCCAGAGTGCATTCTCCTCATTCTCGAATTTATTGAAGGTGCAGGTGCTGTACACAAGCAGGCCTCCCGGTTTGAGTGAGGGCCACACATCAGTAAGGATATCCCTTTGTCGTGCCGCACACATCGCCACATTCTGTGTAGACCACTCCTCAATGGCTACC
>JAAZLV010000220.1 GCA_012799155.1 Bacteroidales bacterium
CGATGTCGCGTGGTGCGAGCGAGCCGCGACGGTCGTATTTATGCATGAACTCCTCTCCATCAATTGTCTTCAGGACGCCACCATAGCCACGCATCGCCTCGGTGATCAGAAAGGAGGGACGTGCACCTGGATGATAGAGTGCCGTGGGATGAAACTGCACAAACTCCATACCCTTGATCTCTCCCTTGGCACGGGCTACCATCGCAATTCCATCACCTGTAGCCACTAGTGGATTGGTAGTGGTCTGGTATACCGATCCGATGCCGCCGGTAGCCATCATGGTAACGCGTGCAAGGAACGTATCAATCTCGTTGGTCTCCTGATCCAGAATATAAGCACCATAGCACTCTATGCCCGGCGTATGGCGTGTTACTATCTGTCCCAGGTGATGCTGCGTAAGTATCTCAATGGCAAAATGATGGTCGTAAACATCAATATTCGGATGTTTGCGGATCGTGTCAATCAGACTCACCTGTATCTCCGCCCCGGTACTGTCTTTATGGTGCAGAATGCGATTTTCGGAATGCCCTCCCTCACGGTGCAGGTCGAAATTGCCAGTCTCATCACGGTCGAAGTCCACCCCCCAACTGATCAGCTCCCTGATCTGTGCGGGAGCTTCCTGCACTACTTTCTCTACCACCCTGCGGTCACATAGACCTCCTCCTGCGTCGAGGGTATCGGCAATATGCTTCTCGAAATTATCCCAGGGATTGGTTACCGAGGCGATGCCGCCTTGCGCATAATAGGTATTTGCATCTTCAAGAGGATTCTTGGCCACAATAGCCACCCTGCCCTCCTTGGCTACCTTCAGGGCGAAACTCATCCCGGCAATGCCGGAACCGATTACCAGGAAATCATACCTGTGTACCATCGTCTCTCATTTTGGTTTATGATTCCACAAATTTACACAATTATTGTGTCATTTGTCACAGATTCCTTTTTTTAGGACATGGTTGCCACAGATGCAGGAAATGAAATAGAAGGAAACTAAGTTAAAAATGAGTGGTTTATTTGTCATATTGTTTCCTTTTACTTACTTTGTACCGGTAGATGGTGTTGCAAAAAGCATCTGGTATCATTGTAATTGGATAAAATCGCGCGGAAAAGAATTATCTGACACAAAACAACAATAAGATGAAATTACCGGTAATTTTCTCTCTCATCTTTTTTCTCATTTCACCCGCTCTCTCTTTAGCAGAGACAACTCAAGAGGGTGACAGCACTTTTGTACTAAGAGGCAGAGTTGTAGGCAGTGACACGAACCAACCACTGGTCAATGCAAGCATCTCGGTGGAAGATCACAGTATCACAAGCATCACCAACCAGGATGGATATTTTTCCATCCGGGTCCCCTCATCCTCCCGCAACGCTCAACTTGTGATTCGCTACCTGGGCTACCAGAACAAGAGAGTTCCGCTGATCACTCTGATTGAGAGTCCCAACAACTATATCACGATGAGCCCCTCACCCATCCAGTTGAGCGAGGTACTCGTGGTGTCCGGCGACGGGAGAGACCTGGTAAAGGAAGCTTTGCTACGAATTCCGGCGAACTACGCTACCGATCCCAACATGATGGTTGCGTTCTACCGCGAGTCGGTAGAAAAGGGAAACAACTACATCTCGCTTGTGGAGGCGGTGCTGGATGTTTACAAGGCATCATACCGTTCCTACAGCAATGACCAGGCTCGCATATATATCGGGCGGAAAGCAACTGATATCTCACCACGCGATACGGTCCTGCTCAAATTCCAGGGAGGCATCAGCGATGCCCTGATGCTCGATGTTGCAAAAAACCCCGAAGTCGTCTTCGGAACCGAAGGTAAAGAATACGACTTTCACATTGAAGGCCTGATCAACATCAACAACAAACATCACTACATCATCAATTTCAAACCCAAAGAAGGTATCGATGAAATTCTCTTCCGGGGCACCATTTACCTGGATGCAGCAACCCTGGCTTTTGCCCGCATAGTCTTCAACATGAATGTGGAGGATCGTAAAGATGCTGCAAACATCTTTATCAGACGTAAACCTTCCAAGATGCGGGTAGAGGTTTCCGGTGCCGGTTACGTGGTGGATTATACGGAGAACGAAGGAAAATGGTTTTTCAATTACAGCGGCACGGAGGTTTCGTTCCGTGTGAGATGGACCAACCGCTTCTTCGGGCTCTTTGCTACCAACTACACCGTCCGCTCGGAAATGGCAGTTACGGACAAATATAACGACAATGTGGTGAAGTTCCCCCGCAATGAAAGAATACGCTCCACAGATGTGATAGCCGAGAAGGTGGAGCATTTTCTCGACCCCTACTTCTGGGGCGCTTACAACGTGATTGAACCGGACCAGGAGATCAACGATGCCATCAAACGGCTGAGCGGTAAACTGAAACGAAGGAATGAATAAAAAAGAGAAAAGGATTTGTAGTTTAAAATATTAGGAGTATCTTTGCAACCCAAATGTTTTTACACTAGTAATATTTTCAAACAACTATGTATTTAGATTCTGCCAAAAAGAAGGAAATCTTTGCAAAACACGGAAAGTCTAACACTGATACTGGCTCACCTGAAGCGCAGATAGCATTGTTTTCATACCGTATTTCGCATTTGACTCAGCATCTGAAGTCAAACAAAAAAGATTATAACACGGAACGGTCATTGAGAATTTTAGTGGGTAAACGTCGTCGTTTGCTCGATTACCTGATTGAGAAAGATATCGAAAGATATCGTGCAATCATCAAAGAATTGGGTATCAGAAAATAATTCTCTCTTGAAAAAAGTAATGAGGCTGTCTCAAAATTGAGGCAGTCTCTTTTTTTGTGCGAAACATGTTGAGTGCGATAAAGCCTGCTTATAATTGACTTGAATGTAAACGTCAATCAGGACTAGACATCCTCTTCTTGAAGGGTCTAACCTTATTGCAACCTTATATCCTCCTTATTACCTCCTCAATAAAAGTTGAAGTGGATTTAAGGAGGATATAAGGAGGCTATAAAGAGGCACCCGCTAAGTATCATACCATTCTTTTGAATGAAAACAACAAAAAAGAGGCTGTCTCAAAACTGCAGCACGCTCAGCCACTTTTGTATATGTCTCAATATATGATGTTTATCAAGATGCGAGAGGAGGAAAAACAAAAACATATTCTAAAACTATGTTTTATAATATGTTTTTTTATTTTGCCCGTTCAAAATACTCCTCTATCTTTGTATCGATAACCTAAAACAATCTTTTTTACCTTAACGCTGATATCACGTTAACCATCACAAAAGGGGCCTTCTCGTTCGAGGTGGCCTCTTTTTCTGTATATACAAAAACGATTGCAATATAATAAAATATCCGTGAAAGCTGTATAGCTTTCACGGATAACGTTTACATAGGGTCTGCTGAATAATAGATATTTATTCTGAAAATCAGCAAATTAAACGATATAAAATTTGCATAACTGCAAGAAATTGAGTATTTTTACTTCATAAACCTTGCATTTTATGATACG
>JAAZLV010000221.1 GCA_012799155.1 Bacteroidales bacterium
AGAACAGCGAAACCTTATTGCTTAACTGCCGACAATTGCTTCTGTCAGTTCTTCATTGGTGAATCCTGCGAAGAATCGGGAGGTATCCAGCCCTCCAAGCGCATCCCTCACATCTGCGGATGTGTACCTTACACCCTGAAGTTGCTCCTCCAGTGGCTTCAGGTCGGATTCTCTGCCGAAGAACGTGCCAAAGAAACGAATATCGGCAATGCGTCCCTTCCGCAGGTTCAGGAATACCTGTACTTTACCCCCTGTGAAACGTTGTTCGCGTACAATCTCGGCCACGGGGTTGGAACCAAAATTCCACTCCCAACTGCCAAACTTCTCGCGGCGTGTCTGCTCTATGGCCTGCAGTTCCTCTTCGCTGAAGCTATACTCCTTCATATCGGGATAGCGTTGTAGCATATGGGCAAGAATCCTGTCGGCGAACTGCTGTACGGTGATTTTCTCCGGCAAGTTGGGCAGGATGTTGTCCACGCGGCTGCGCACCGACTTAACCCCCTTTGCCTCTACCACTTCCTTTGATATTTCGAGTGCCCGCGAGAGCACCGTCAGGTCGGTGTCGAAGAGCAGGCAGCCGTGGTGCATCACCCGTCCATCGTGATATGCCTGGGCATTGCCACAGATTTTCTTGCCGTCGATGGTGATATCGTTGCGTCCGGAGAACTCGGCTGTCACCCCCAGTTCAGCCAACGTCTCAATAACCGGCTGCGAGAATGTTTTGAAGTCGAATGCTCCCTCTCCCTCCTCCTCATCAGAGATGATGGTATAATTGAGGTTGTTCAGATCATGATAGACCGCTCCACCGCCAGTAATGCGACGCACCACGTGGATCCCATTCTCCTCTACGTAGCGACTGTTGATCTCGGCCAAGGTGTTCTGATTCTTGCCCACGATGATAGCCGGTTCGTTGATCCAGAGGATAAATATCTTGCCGAAATGCCGCAGATGTTTGAAGCAATACTCTTCCAAGGCGATGTTGTAGTCCGGCTTGTTGTTTTTATTGACGATATAGATCATGATTTGTGGATGTAACACGGGTTCCGGTAAGACTTTGGGATGCTTCACCCCTCACTCTCTGCCGGAACCCGTAAGACTGTGAATCAATTGGTTTACTTCTTCTTTTTCGGTATATGCACCGCTTCACCGAGCACGTCGTTGAATGCCTCAATGAGTGCTTCTGAGTAGGTCGGATGACCGTAGATGGTGTTGACCGCCTCATTCACGGTGATCTCCATCTCCATGATGAGCGATGCCTGCGTGATGATCTCGGCTGCAGAGGGTCCGATGATGTGCACTCCCAGAATCTCACCGTAACGGTTGTCGGCAATCACCTTCACGAAGCCCACAGCATCACCCGAAGCGAGCGCGCGTCCGTTGGCGGCGAAGTTGAACCTGCCGATACGGATATCATCATACTTCTCAAGTGCCTGCTCCTCGGTCATACCCACTTGGGCTACCTCGGGAGAGGTGTAGACCACAGAGGGTGCCGAGAGCAGATTCACCTTGCGATGGTTGCCCTTCACCGCATTCTCGGCGGCCACCTCACCCATACGGAAGGCCACGTGCGCCAGCATTTTGATGCCGTTTACATCGCCGGGGGCGTAGATGCCCTTCACGCTAGTCTCCATATACTCGTTCACCTTGATCTTTCCACGTTCAATCTCGGGCTTCACCTCACCCAGTCCCTCCAGGTCGGGTGTGCGACCAATGGAGATGAGCGCCTTGTCGGCAATCACCGGATCCTTGCCCTCAATACGGATCTCCAGTTTGTCGCCTTTGTCCACGATCTCGGTAATGCGGGTGGAGGTCATCACCTCAATCCCCTTCTTCTTCATATGTCGAAGTAATTCTGCCGACACCTCCTGGTCGAGGGTGGGTACGATGCGATCCATCATCTCGATGATGATCACCTTCGATCCCAAGCCTGCGAACGACTGTCCCATCTCGGTACCGATCACCCCACCGCCAATGACGGCAAGCGTGCCAGGCACCTCCTTGACGGCCAGCAGTTCATCGCTGGTAAGCACCTTTTTGCTTTCGATGCCGGGGATGTTGATTCTGGAAGCTTTTGAACCACCAGCCAGGATAATCTTGTCAGCCTTGATGATCTGTGAGTCGTTCACAACCACATCATTGTTCTTGTTGATGCGTCCCACACCCTGGTAGATATCGACACCGTTGCTCTTGAGCAGGGCCACCACACCGCTGGTGAGCTTTTTCACCACGCCGTTCTTGTACTCCTGCACCTTTTCCATATCGATTTTGATCATGGTGCTGTCGATGATTATTCCGCGCGATGCAGCAGCCTGAATATGTTCGATAATCTCGGCATTCTTCAGGTAGGTCTTGGTGGGGATACAACCCACATTGAGGCAGGTACCCCCGAAGGTACCCTTCTCCACGATAGCCACCTTGGCACCCAATTGTGCTGCACGAATGGCAGCTACATAGCCTGCGGGACCACCTCCGATCACCACCACCTGGTAGTTATCCTCCAGTCGAATCATCCGCTTCTCCTCATCGCTCTCCTTCGCCCCGGTATCTTCGATTACTTCGGGCATAAGCGTGTCGGCCGACTCGTTCTCTGAGCCGATGTAGCCGATCACTTCCGTAACCGGTACGGTTTCTCCGTCCTGGCGTACGATTTTCAGCAGGATGCCCGTGGCTTCCGCCTCGAGCTCCATACTGGTCTTGTCGGTCATGATCTCAAGGATGATCTCCCCTTCTTTGACGGGATCGCCCTCTTTCTTCAACCACTTCACAATTTGTCCCTCGGTCATGTCGATACCGGCCTTGGGCATGATGATTTCAAAAGCCATATTTCTATTTTTTCTTGTTTATATCAAAAGGGTCATCGGATTCTCCAGCAACGCCTTCAGGTCGGTCATAAACCTGGCGGCGGTGAGGCCGTCAATGATCCGATGGTCGCTGGTGAGACTGATCTTCATGATGGGGCGAACCACCGCCTCACCATTTACAGGGACAATCCGCTCGTGCGTGGAGGCCACGCTCAGGATGGCGGCGTTAGGCTGGTTGATAATGGCTGTGAATTCATCTACACCATACATTCCCAGATTGCTGATCGAGAAGGTGCTTCCCGCCTGTTCATCGGGCAACAACTTCTTGGAGAAGGTGCGCTCGGTGAGGTCTTTGATAGCTACTACAAACTCACTCAGACTCATCCTGTCGGCATTCTTCACTACCGGCACAAGCAGTCCCTCATCCATGCCTACCGCCATACCCAGGTTCACATAATTGTGGTAGGTGATTTCGGTACCCTCCTTGTTGAGGCTGGCATTGATTTGCTTGTGCTTCATCAGCATTTTCACCACCGCCACTGAGATAAGGTCGGTCACCGTCAGCTTCTTTCCCGTTTTCTCCTTGATGGGCTCGATAAGCTGCTTCCGCAAAGCCAGCAGGTTGGTCATGTCTACCTCCCATGTCTGGATGAAAGAGGGAATTCCAAAGTAGCTCTCCATCATCCGCTTTGAGATGATTTTGCGCATCTGCGTCATCGGCACCGTCTCAGTGCTGCCTGCAGGGCTGGCAGGAGCCGATGATGCTGCCGGTATGGTAGCTGTTGCTATGGCAGGTGCGGTAGACTGAGGTGAAGGGTGTTGAGCAGTTGATGATGACTTGGGTGATGCAACTGGTTCTGTCAGCTTATCGCGTGTAAGCATTGCCTTGATCTGTGGGTCGGAGATTAGCTGAAGTACGTCCTCCTTCATGATCTTATGGTTGTGGCCACTACCCTTTATTCCTTTCAGTTCAATATTGTGTTCCTCGGCAATGCGGCGAGCCAACGGGGAGACATGTACCTTCTCCTCGTAATTGAAGCCGGCGATGTCGTCGCGGTGAATGCGTCCCTTGTAACCGGTTCCGGTCACGTTGACAAGTTTCACCCCGAGGCGTCTCGCCAGTGCTCTTGCAGCCGGTGTTGCCCTTAGTTTAACTGTTTCCATTCAATCCCTCTTTAGCGGTTGTTGACTAACTTGAGAATGTATTTCTTGATCCTCTCCACGCTGGGGATCATGGCAGCCTCGAGTGTCTGGTTGTAGGGAATGGGTACATCCTCGCCTGCCAGGCGCAGGATGCGTCCGTCAAGGTAGTCGAAGGCATCGCTCTCAGCAATGGTGGCAGCCACCTCACCTATGAAGCCTCCTGTCTTATGGGCATCGTTCACCAGCAATACCTTGCCGGTCTTCTTCACTGACTCCAGCACCGCTTCTTTGTCGAGCGGCTTGAGTGTACGCAAGTCGACCACCTCGACGCTCACACCCTCGGCTTCTTCCACCTCTTTAGCGGCCTGCATAACCCTTTCGAGCATGCGTCCGTAGGTGATTACCGAGACATCTTTTCCCTCCTTCTTGATATCGGC
>JAAZLV010000222.1 GCA_012799155.1 Bacteroidales bacterium
GTGGGGAGCCGACATCGCCTTTGGCAGCAGTCAACGTTTTGGTATCCCCATGTTCTTCGGTGGACCCTCTGCTGCCTTTTTCGCGACCCGCGACGAGTACAAGCGTTCCATGCCAGGTCGCATCATCGGCATCTCGAAAGATGCTTATGGAAAAGAAGCACTGCGTATGGCACTGCAGACGCGCGAACAGCATATCAAACGGGAAAAGGCCACCTCCAACATCTGCACTGCGCAGGCATTGCTGGCTACTATGTCATCCTTCTATGCCGTATATCATGGACCAGAAGGGCTCAAAGGTATCGCCCGCCGCATCCACTCGCTAGCTTCACACGTCAGTGATGAGCTGCAAGCGATGGGATACCGGCAACTAAATGAAAGCTTCTTCGATACCCTCACCATAGCCCTACCTGAAAGCATTTCCGTTGAGGATATCCGCAACCATGCCGAGATGCGCGAAATAAATCTCCGTTATCATTCAGATGGACGAATAGGCATCAGTCTCGACGAGACTACCAACGACTATCGCGTGCATGAGCTGCTGGCTCTCTTTGCCATGGCTGCCGGAAGCTCCAAGGTATTCATGATTGATGATCTTCCCGAAAAGAGCACCTTGCAGGAGGAGCAACTGAGGAAAAGCGATTTTCTGACACACCCCACCTTTCAACGTTACCACACCGAGACGGAGCTGATGCGTTACATCAAGCGACTGGAACGGAAGGATATCTCACTGGCGCACTCCATGATCTCACTGGGATCCTGCACCATGAAGCTGAATGCCGCTTCGGAACTCCTGCCGCTGGGACTGACGGGCTTCCAACGCATACACCCATTTGCACCGGAAGATCAGACGGAAGGTTACAAGGAGATGATTGCCGAGCTGGAGGAGATGTTGTCTGTGATTACCGGATTTGCTGCCACCAGCCTGCAACCCAACTCGGGTGCAGCAGGTGAATATGCGGGGCTGATCACCATTGCCGCATATCAGGAAAGCATTGGTGAGGGATCACGAAAGGTGGTGCTCATTCCTGCATCGGCCCATGGTACCAACCCTGCCAGCGCCGTACAGGCCGGTTACACACCTATGACGGTTGCCAGTGATGCCCGTGGCAACGTCGACATGGATGATTTGCGCAACAAGGTGGAGCAGTATCGGGATGAGCTGGCAGCTTTCATGATCACCTATCCCTCCACGCATGGCATCTTTGAAACGGAGATACGTGAGATGTGCCGACTGATACACGAGGCTGGGGGACAGGTTTACATGGATGGGGCCAATATGAATGCCCAGGTAGGATTGACCAATCCCGGCACGATCGGTGCCGATGTCTGCCATCTCAATTTACACAAAACCTTTGCCATCCCCCACGGTGGTGGCGGTCCCGGTGTGGGGCCCATCTGCGTGGCGGAGCATCTGGTACCTTTCCTGCCCGGACATCCTGTTTCACTTGCGACAGATACGAATACCGTAGCAGCGGCCGCATACGGCAGCGCTGGAGTACTCCCTATAACCTACGGCTATATCCGCATGATGGGAGCCGATGGATTGCAGGAAGCAACTGAGGCTGCCATCCTTAACGCCAATTATGTGGCGGAGAAGTTGAACAAATCTTACGGAATCCTCTATCGGGGTGCCGACGGCAGGGTAGGTCATGAACTGATCCTGGATTGTCGTGGCCTTAAAGAGGTCTCGGGAATCACTGAAACCGATATTGCAAAGCGACTGATCGACTATGGCTATCATGCTCCGACACTCTCCTTCCCGGTACATGGTACCCTGATGGTAGAACCCACCGAAAGCGAGAGCCTGGCGGAGCTGGATCGTTTCGTGGCAGTGATGGATCAGATACACGAGGAGATCATCGAGGTGTCACGCGGAGCATTCAGCCACGAAGACAATGTGCTCATCAACGCACCACATCCCGAATATGAGGCTGTAGCGGACGAATGGAAACATGCTTATCCGCGCAGCAAGGCGCTGTATCCGTTGCCGTTTGTTGCAGAAAACAAGTTCTGGGTGAACGTTGCAAGGGTGGACAATGCCCATGGCGACAGGAATCTGGTCTCCTGTCTCTGTGAACTTTAATATGACCCTGAGTGAAGAATCTTCAAACAAATCTGTTTATTGCATGCGTGGAAAAATAATTCCTCTTCTACTGCTCTGCTTGATGCCACTGTTCTTTCTTACTTGCGGAAAAGAGGATGTAAGTGAGAATGCAGCGCGCCTGCGGATCAAGCTGACCGATGCAGCAGCACCGGTGCTGAAGGAGATGTATATCAACATTGAGTCCATAGAGGTGCAGGCAACCGATAGTACCGGAGTGGAGGGTGATTGGGTCACACTCGAATACAACGGAGGGGAGTACAACCTGCTCAAGCTGATGAACGGTAAAACGGTGCAGCTCACCGATCAGTACTTCCCCGCAGGAGGGATGATCGACAAGATCAGGCTGAAATTGGGAAACAACAACAGGATGGTGACAGTCACCGACAAGCCCATCCCGCTTGAAAAATCACCCAATGTGATTGAGCACCTGATCATCGACAATGTAAATGCAGCTCTCCCTGCCAACGTCATTGTAAGCATTGTGATCGATATCAACGCGGCACTCTCTGTCTATGAGTTGAATGGCAACTATTATCTTGATCCCCGTGCCAGGGCCTACCCTGAGACCTATGGAGGCTCACTCAGGGGATACGTGGCCCCTATAGAGGCATCACCGGTGGTGTTAATCACCCGTGAGGGGGACTCCCTCTTCTCCCTACCCGAGGGAAGTGACGGGATGTTCCTCTTCTCCGGCTTGGAGGAGGGAGCATGGAAGGTGCATCTGTTTGCCAATCCGGAGTCTGGGTACCGTGATACCATCTTCTTCTCCGACTCAATCCGGCAGGGCAGTGTTACAGATATCATCCCCAAACCCATACGTTTGCAGCTGCAATAGAGGATTTAATTTAATTTCACATCTGCAATCGTGCATGGATTCGCTTCTTTATTATCTTTGCATGAATGAACAGAGTTCTGAACAAATCAAAATTATCTAATTAGATCACACAGATGAAAAAATTCCATTTTGCACTTATTTTAGCAACACTACTGGTTATCGGCACCTCCTGTAAACCGAAGCAGAGTGCATACAAGCAGGTATATGAGGCAGCCAAGGAGAGAGAGATGCAACAAACGGCTTCTCAGCCCACAACAGTGGTGAAGGATGCCAGTCCACTCCCTCCCGTTGAGGTCTCCGTGCGCAAGGAAAAGGTTGAACCGGTTTATCCTACCGACGCTTCAGGATTGAAGAAATACAGCGTGGTGATTGCCTCACTGAGTGTGAAACTGAATGCGGAATCGCTTAAGACACGCATGATGAACGAGGGTCATAATGTAATCCTGGCAGAGAACGAACAGGGGATGTATCGGGTCATCATTGCCAGTTATGACGAAAAGGATGCTGCTGCTGCAAAGCGTGAAGAGATATACAATAACTATTCCGCAAAAGGCAACACCGATTACCTGAGAAAAACCTACGGGGTACCTTTTAACGATCTCTGGATTCTTGAAAGACAGTATTAACCGTTGAACGGTATACGTTCTATCACTCTCGCCGGGTGAGGTGAACAGAAAACTGAAAAGCTGCCCGTTGTCTGCAATGTGGCAGCTTTTTTAGAATGTGATGACAATGAAGATACGATTCTTGGGTACAGGCACCTCTACCGGCATACCACAGATTGGCTGCAAATGCCCTGTCTGCCAGTCGGTTGACAAGCGTGACAGGAGACTGCGATGCTCGGTGGCTATCACAGAAGGTGAACACCAGATATTGATTGATTGTACGCCCGACTTCCGTCAGCAGGCACTCACTTTGCCCTTTCAGAAGATCGACGGTATCCTGTTTACCCATGAGCACTACGACCATACCGGTGGCATCGACGATCTTCGTCCCTATTCACGGTTCGGAGCAGTGGATCTCTATATGGAGGAACGAATGGAGGATGCGGTGAAGAAGAGGCTTCCCTATTGCTTCGCCGAAAAGAAGTATGGCGGTATACCCAATATCCGCATTCAACGAATAGATTCGCGCCATTCATTTCTGATAGGTGAGAGGGAGGTAATCCCAATCAGGCTTCTCCACTACAAGCTTCCGATATTGGGATTCCGTATCGGCAACTTCGCCTACCTTACAGATGTGAAAAGTATTCCCAAAACGGAATTTGAAAAGCTACGGGAGCTGGACACACTGGTGATCAGTTCACTTCGCAAGACGGAACATATCTCGCATCTCACTCTTACAGAGTCGTTACAGATCATTGATATAATTGGTCCGGCAAATGCATATCTTACACATTTCAGTCACGAGATGGGATTGCATGCCGACCTGATGGAAGAGCTACCCACCGGTGTATACCCTGCATACGACGGTTTGGAGATCAACCTCTGAGCTGTCACTTTTTATTTTTTTAACCAAAGGAAACGCAGCGTTTGGAGGTTGAAAGCGTCTTTTCATTAGACTTGACATGATGTCATTCGTGTAACTGATGACAATGCAACATAAAAAAAAGAAACTACCATTAAACTATCTGGATTCTTTGGTGTCAGATAGTAAAGATAAAACAGATCTTACATATTTAATAAACGGGGAGAAACTATGAAAACGAATAAAATTTTACTGGCAGTTATGTTGACAGCCATACCTTTCTT
The DNA here is from genome assembly GCA_012799155.1 of Bacteroidales bacterium. Classification (GTDB taxonomy): domain Bacteria; phylum Bacteroidota; class Bacteroidia; order Bacteroidales; family Dysgonomonadaceae; genus Proteiniphilum. The sequence continues at coordinate 4,691 of JAAZLV010000222.1, forward strand.
CGGTTTCGCCCAGGAATGGGATGATATCTATGCCAATCCAACTCAAAAGGAGAGGGTGAAAGCAGAGGTGAAACAGCAAGAACCGCAGAAGAAAAAGGTAGTCATCGTACAGGGTGATGCAACAGGCATGGAAATACAGGCCAACGGCAGAGATGTGGATGAATACAACCGGAGGAGCACAAATGATCTACCTGCCGGTGACGAGGCATATGAAAATGATTCACTCGAATATGAGGATTATCAGTATACAGATCGTATCGTCCGTTTCCACGATCCTGAATCGAGCATCAAGATTACCGGTGCCGATGAGGTGATTGTTTACGTGGGAGATGATCTCTATGAAAACTACAACAACCGCGGATGGGGGTCTAATTATTACTTCGGCATGGGCTGGGGTATGGGTTACTATCCCTGGTATGATTCCTGGTACAACCCCTGGTATTACAGCGGATGGTACGATCCCTGGTATGGCTTCGGATCCTACTATGGATGGAGTCGCTGGCACAGTCCCTGGTATTACAGTCGCTGGCACAGCCCCTGGTACTACGGTGGATGGTATGATCCATGGTATTACGGTTACGGCAGCTATTACGGCTATGGTGGCTATTACGGCTACTACGGCTATGGAGGCGGCTACTCACACGGTTTTTATGACGGCTATTACAGTAGCTTGACACAGAACAGATCAGGTCGTAGCAGCGGGATATACAGAAGAAGCTCAGCCAACAGGAGCAGCGCAAGCACAACCGGCCTCGCAAGCCGCTCATCAGCATCAACACGTTCAACCCTTTCCGGTAGAAGTGCCAGCAGCAATACGCGCAGCACCCTCTCCGGTAGAAATGCCACGTCAACCAACCGCAGTGTGGCAGGCACACCCAGAACACGCATCATCGACAACAATGGCAGGGTGCTTGATTCCAGGACAGGAAGGGTAATTGACAGGAGTGGCACTACCAGCAACAGATCGGTTTACGGTACTGCTCCCAATACCCGTACCGGTAACTATTCTACCGGCAGCAGCAGCGAAAGAACATACCAACGTAGTTCAACTACCACCGGCAGA
>JAAZLV010000223.1 GCA_012799155.1 Bacteroidales bacterium
CATCAGAGTGATAAGCAAGATGCTGTTTACAAATACTTTGGAACCCATATTCATTTCAATTGATGTTGTCTCCCGAATTGGAGTGGGTTCAAAGATAGAAAAATTTAGTAGAAAAGATGTTATTTTTCACAAAAAGCCGGGCAGGGAGGAACTGCTTATTGGTGAATTTCCTCCGCTTTTTTCTTTTTCCAGATCTGCCAGGAGTTGACAAGGTTTTGCCAGAGCACGTATAATCCCGGCCCTAGCGTGGCAAGGGGATTCAGGTAGGTTTGCGTGAGCCAGATGGCCAGTACTGTATTCTTCTGACCCAGGCTCTGACCTCCGGCAACGGTACGTCCGTAGTGTCGTCCGATTTTTCTGCCGAAGAAGAACTGCGCCAGGCAGATCACCAGTGAGACACCGGCGATGACCGCTTCCAGAGTGTAGTTGCCGTCATCCTGCATTTTTACATATTGGGTAACATTGCCAATCACCACGGTGAGGGCGGCAGCCCATAAATAGAAAGAGAGTATCTGTGCGGAATATATCCTCCGGTGAAGTGCCGGCGCACCCTTTCGGATGATGAACGCCACAAGAAAAGGCCCTACGAGGATGGGCATCACACTGAAGAGGATATGCCAGAATGTGGAACCAAAAGAAACAGTCTCACCCTTCTCGCCTACCAGTGAGAGAAAGATTGGTGCAACAAACGCCACAGAAAGATTGCTCACAATGGAGTAGGCAGCCGTCACCGAGATACTGCCTCCCAGGATGCCGGCGACAACAGGTGCCGAGGTTGCCGTGGCAGTCAGCACGCAGATCATTGCTGCCTGGGCCAGCACTTCACTGAAAGGCCGAAGGGAGAGGTAGATCAATGCGCTACCCCCATACTGGATGGCCAACAGGATATAATGAAAGCGGGTGAGCCTTATGTCTGCCCACTTCACGCGACTGTAAGTGATGAAGAGCATCAATGCCAGCAGCCAGGGGATGATGGGAGAGAGAATGGAGAGTTGACGGTGAAAGGTAATACCCAATAGCATGGCGACCGGAAGCAGGTATTTCTCGAGATGCTTCTGCATGTCAGTCGTAATAGTTTGCAGGTGTGGAGGAAGTGTCTGATTGCCGTATCAGGTCTTTGTGGTGGATTTCGGTCATCCACTGTTTCCGGTCGAATATCAGATCATTGATAAATTGTTCAATCTCCGGAAGATATTCACTCATTGGATATTCGGACACCTCGTGTCCCACATCTTTGATGCTATAAAAGGTGAATGGATAACGTTCCTGCCTGAACCGTTTCACCAGTTGCCGGCTGCCGTACATGCCCAGGTGGAACAGTCCGGTTTTGTTGTAAGGCACCAGCCTGTCGGCAGTACCATGAAAAAAGAGGGTGGGGGCGGGTGCTTTTTTGTATGTCGGCAGTCCTTCTTTGCTAAATATCCCACCGGCAAAGGAGATGACGCCGGCATAACGGAACGACTCCGGTAAATCATTCGCCAGTGGTTGGCTGTTTTGTTTCAAATAGTCAGCCTGGAGCACTGTGATGGCACCGGCACTAGATCCACTGATGATGAAGAGCGAGGGATCGATCTGCAGCTCATCGGCATGCTCCAGCAGGTAAGCGGTAGCTGAGAAAAGATCTTCTACCGCGAGGTGGATAGCGTTGAGCAATGGTTTAAAGTTGAGCATGCCGGGCGCCTTTTCTCCTTTCATACCCAGGCGGTAATCAATGGCAGCCACTGTGAAGCCCTTTTCTGCGAAATAATTGTAGTACGGGAGGTAAAGGTCTGCATCCCGTTCTCCCTCCTTGAAGCCCCCACCGAAAACAAAAATCAGGCAGGGCTGGGGCAGGATGGAGGCGGAGTCGCTACGGTAAAGATCCATCTTCAGCTCTACTCCCTCATTTACGGCGAAGAGACGGGTCTCCTTCTCCACGGTGGCTGCAGTGACAGCCACAGCTGTCAACAGGAGGAGGAAGAGTGGGAGAATTCTTTTGAGCAACATTATTTCTGTTTGATAAAATCGGTAACCAAATTCAATATTTCAGTTTTGGCCCTGTCGTAGTCGTCGTTACAGACCGTTACGTCAAATTGAGGGGCGAAGCTCATCTCATATTCAGCTTTGGCAAGTCTGTTTTCAATCACTTCCGGGGAATCTGTTCCTCTTTTCTCAAGCCGTTCACGCAGCACCTCCACGGAGGGGGGCATGATGAAGATGCTAAGAGCTTGATCACCATAGATTTTCTTAATGTTGACCCCACCTACACAATCCACATCGAAGACCACATTGCTGCCTTCAGCCAGCATCCGGTCCACTTCATTCTTGAGGGTTCCATAGAATTTGTCAGTGTATACCTCTTCATATTCCAGGAAGTCGTTGTGCGAAATACGCTTGCGGAATTCGGCGGGTGTTAGGAAAAAATATTCTTTCCCATCTTTTTCTTCTCCCCGGGGTGCTCGACTGGTGGCCGAGATTGAAAAGCGGAGGTTCAGTCCTTGTGAAAGCAGGTAGCGTACCAGTGTCGATTTTCCGGCTCCTGAGGGTGCTGAGAATATGATCAGTTTAGCCATTGCAGATGTTTTTTTGTGACAAAAGTGCAAGAGAGACAACTCAATTACAATACGTTCAAAATCTGTTCCTTGATCTGTTCCAGTTCATCTTTCATCTGTACCACGATGCGCTGCATACCCGACTGGTTCGATTTGGAACCGAGGGTGTTGATCTCGCGACCAATCTCCTGGGCGATGAACCCTAGTTTCTTACCTTGTGAACTGTTGTCGCGAAGTGTTTCCGTGAAGTAATCGAGGTGATGGGCAAGCCTTGTTTTTTCTTCATTCACATCAAGCTTTTCCAGGTAATAAATCATCTCCTGCTCAAGGCGGTTCTTATCCACTTCAATTCCCTCCAGGCTGCTCAGTGATTCGTAAAGCCTGCTTTTGATTTTTTCTGTGCGTTCTGCTTCGAAGGGCTCTACGGCTGCCAATAACGAACGAATGGCTTCAATCTTACCGCTCAGCACCTGTTGTAACATCTCCCCTTCTTGTTGGCGGAAACGAATCAATTCTTCCAGGGCCTCACTGATTGCTACTTCTATGCTGTTCCACTCCTCTTCACTAAGTGTTTCGTTCTCCTGCCTCATCACATCCGGTAAACGAAGCAATACCGGAAACCAGTCGGCTGGTGTTGCTATACCCATCTCCGTTGCCAGAGAACTGAGTTCACGGTGATATTGTTGCAGTATGATGGGATCGATCTTAGATGAGACATCCCGATTGAGCAGATCCACATTCATTGTCAGGTCCACCTTTCCTCGTTCCAGGCGGCGAGAGAGCATGTTGCGCAGAATCAGCTCCTTTTCCCTGTAAATGGAAGGGATGCGGGCTGAGAGATCAAACTGCTTGCTGTTGAGCGATCTTATTTCAACTGTGATTCTTTTATTTGGAAGCTCGGCAACGGCCTTGCCATACCCGGTCATTGAGTGTATCATTGTTCCTCTTTTCAATAAATTTAGACTATTTCTTGCCATGGCATAGTGCAAGCATGCTTGACTCTGCTCATTGGCTTAACGAAATAGATTCTACAAAGGTAACAATTTTTGACAAAATGATAGCCGGGGAGGTCAGGCATTCTCCTTGTGTGTCGTCTGTTTTTCCTTCTCTTTAGCCAGTCGGTCTTCTCTGTCGCGTGCATCTGCCATGATTAGCAGCTTCCGTGTCTCAGCAAAATTGGAGATCAGGATAAAGAGACAGGCAGCAGTAGCCAAGTACTGGATTGACCCGGGCAGGAAGACCTCCACAGTAATAAAGGTAGCCAGCAAGAGTCGTACCTCTGTAGGGCCAAAGATACCGGAATCGATGGAATATTGTCCCCCAATCTTGTAGCGCAATTGGGCGGTGATCATTTCCCACCCGTAGAGGACGACAAACATAAATCCCGCATATTTCCAGGCCCCCGGTGCGTAAATGCTGAATCCAAGCCCTATGAGGATGGTGCCGATCCAGTCGACAGTCACATCAAGGGAGAATCCGTACCATTTGCGGGGGGTACCACGATAATAAGCGAGCCTTCCGTCGAGGGAGTCACCAAACCAGTTGATAAAGAATCCGAGTAGTGATAACAAGAGCCAGTAGCGGCTCATGTAAGCACCCATCACAAAGCTTGCAGCCACCATTAGGTTGCCGAATGAGCCGATGGCTGTGAGCCCGTCGGAAGAGATCCAGGAGGGAATTTTTTGCACCAGATAGGCAATGGATTTTTGTTCCCACGCACGGAGGATGTTGGTCCTTTGGCGATCCGTGGCAATCAGTCTGAGCGACTTTGCCATGTTTGTTTTAGATTTATTCATCTCCGTCACTTTTATGTGATTTTTCTATCCTCTTACAAATGTAGCCATTAAATTTATATGTTACGAATATGTTACCCAAAAAAACCTAAGCTGTTTTTATATCCACAATAGAGAGAGCCGCCTTCCAAAGAAGACGGCTCCATATAAAGAATGAACATTGTGTTCTTACTGTTCGCTGTTCTCAACTTCTTCGGTGGGGACAATCAACTTGTAGCCTTTCCCATGGATGTTGATAATCTCAATGTTGGGTTCCGGTTTAAGGAGTTTGCGCAGTTTGGTGATATAGACATCCATGCTGCGGGCATTGAAATATGTGTCCTCCTCCCAGATCTGTTTCAGTGCATGGTTGCGTTCAAGGATGTCGTTTGCATGAGCACACAGCAATGAAAGTAGCTCCGACTCCTTGGTGGTGAGTTTTGTCTGTGTTTCATCGATAGTGAGTATCTGCTTTTGCGTGTCGAACGACATGTTGCCAAAGTTGTATACCTGCTGTTCCCTGCTTTTCTTTCCCTTTACACGGCGAATGATAGCTTCGATGCGCAGCACCAGCTCTTCCATACTGAATGGCTTGGTGATGTAATCATCGGCACCGGCCTTGAAACCTTCCAGCACATCTTCTTTCATGTTCTTGGCTGTGAGGAATATAACAGGTATCTCGGTGTTGATGGTTCTAATCTCTTTTACAAGTGTGACACCATCTTTCTTGGGCATCATCACGTCCACAATGCAAAGATCATACTTGGTCTTCACAAACCCTTTGAAACCGGCTTCCCCGTCGGGGAACAGGTCGGTGTCAAAGCCTTTGGCCTGAAGATATTCCCTGAGCAGCATGCCCAGATTCTCGTCATCTTCACATAAAAAAATTTTTAATTTCTCTTCCATATCAATTTTCTGTTATTACGGGTAAACTAATGATAAATTTGGTTCCTTTTCCCAATTCACTCTCGGCACGAATGGTGCCGTTCACGTCGGTTACAATCTTCTTCACGTATGCCAAGCCCAGCCCGAATCCTTTTACATCGTGGCGGTTGCCTGTCGGTACGCGGTAAAAACGTTCAAAAACTTTCTTTGCATCTTCCTTCCTCATGCCGATGCCATTGTCCTCGATGGTGATGATCAGCTTGTTGCTTTCATTTCGTGTGCGAATCATCAACTCAGGCGGGACTTCTTTCCTGCGGTACTTCAGTGCATTGTCCAGAATGTTGAACAGCACGTTCGTGAAGTGCATCTCGTCAACTTTGATAGTTGAATCTTCAGCTTTTAAGTCAATGTCTAATTTGCCCTCCAACTTCTCCACTTTCAGAGCGTGTGTATTAGCTACTGAAACCACCAGATCATTGGCATCCATCTCCTTCATCTTTAATGTCGTCTTTTGCTTGTCGAAGAGAGACATTTGCAGTACCTTCTCCACCTGGAAACTCAGTCGTTTGGTTTCATCGTGAATCACACCGGTCACATGTCGGAACACCTCAGGCGATTTCAATATCGACTCATCTTTCAGCATCTGTGAAGCCAGGGAGATGGTGGAGACGGGTGTCTTCAGCTCATGCGTCATGTTGTTGATGAAATCATTCTTCATCTCAGATAATCGCTTTTGTCTGAACAGAGAGACCACGGTGAAGATAAAGGTAATCAGCAGGATGAAAGTGAATATCAATGACGGGATGAAGAAGTTCAGTTCACTGTACACATAGTTCCTTTTGGTTGGGAAATAAACCCTCAACTGATTCAACTTCGCCGACGGATCATTGGGAAAGAGTATCTGTGTGTAGATCGCATCCTTCTGTTTTGTCGAGAAGCCTCGTGTGGCGTGTACTACTTCATTGTTGTAGTTCACCACCTGGAAGCTGAAAGGTTCATTCAGACCGTTGTAGGAAAGTTCGTATCGGATGTACTGATCGACCTTGTCAAAATCGATTCTTTCTTCGATCGGTTCATTGCTCGACCTGCTCAGTATCTTGTAGATCACCTCATAGAGCAACGATCGTTCATGCAGGTAGCGTTTTGAAAGCGATTGTTGCATGTCAAACTGTGTCTTTGAGATGGTACTGGTACCTTGGTTTGGTGATAGCAATGCCCTCTCACGCTCCGTTTTAGGCAAAAGCGACTGATCGGTGACACTCAGGTTGATTCTTGACTTGCTTCCATCAGGATGAGTGATGACTGTTGTAGATTGTTCACTGATTATTTCCTGTGATCTCTGTGACTGATTGTATTGGGAATATCTATTTTCCGATTCAATCATGTCTTGTTCCAGATAATCGCGTGTCTGATCCAGTTCCAGATCTCTCATCACATTGTACAGGCTGCGGTTCACCTGTTCGTCGAACTGTTGTGTCCGGATTGCCAGGCTTGTCCTCATGTACCTCACCTGGAGAAACAGCAGTGCGAAAAAAGCCGTGAACATCACAATGGCAAGCAACCAGATAGTTGATTTTTTCATACGCTATAATTCCATACCTCCTTTTAAGTAATTACGTTTTTTATTTCAAAGATCACTTTTTTTGCTTATTAATTTAACAAATAAACCACTTTTTTGTTTAACATATCCTCTTAAAATTAAAAAAAAACGAAAAAGAAGCTGATCACAACATAAATTAAGATGAGAAACTTGTTTAACTGTTGTTTTTGAATTTGTTTAACAGCATTCTTTTAACCATTCAACGAAAATTGATCCGCATGGCAATGCCAGCATTACTGGTGGCAGTTGCTGATGAGAGTGATGATACCAGGGGCTTTTGAACCATTCGGTCATAAAAGGCTCTCATGGTTAGTTGCCTGCTGATTGCGTAATCGGCGGAGAAGCGTATCGTTCCATTTTGAATGCCGCTTGAGGGTAGACTAATTGCCTGTTCGATTCTCCTGATGAGTGTCTGTGTGTTTCTGAGCGAGATGTCGAGACGCAACGTAAGATCGTTTCGAAAAGAGGTATCCCCATTTGTATTGGCTTTTGCAAGAGCTTGGCTCGTGAGTGTTTGACGACGTTGCTGATTGCGGGATGAGGTGGGTAAACCGATGAGTCGCCCGAAGTTGTCTATGCGGTAACCGGTACCTATAACCAGGTCGTTGTCACTCATCTCGATCAACTGCTGAGCGGAGATGGCTAGGTTGAGTGATCTTGTACGGTTGAGACGAAGGGAGATGCTTAAGTTGTTGTGAAATGTTGCACGTAACTCGATGAGCGGATTGAAGCTCTCCATGATTCCGACAGATTGGATGTCATATGGAGATGAGGGAAGCGGATCAGCTGTAACAGCATCACGTATAAAGCCCCATTCACCATCGGCTTTCACCCAGCTTAGATGAGTGTTATACGACCCAATACGGTATTGGGAAAGATATCGGTGAATAATCATGAACTCGGAAAATTCTTTCTTCAATGCCGGCATCAGTGTTGTGAGGTTAAATGATAGGTTCCAGTTGGGCATCATTGATGAGAGGGTCGGGAATGGAGTGAGGGCAATGCTATTTGCATTTTTGCCGCTGTAGGCAGCCAGGAAGGCTGGAATCAGGACGTCGGATGAATAGTTCTTTACATCACCGTTACTGCTTGAAAAACTCTGTCCGGCAAGGAAGCTGCCATTGAGAAATCCTTCATGGGGGTATGTCATTTCAACATATTGGTCTCTGACACGGCTTGCAACGATTGATCTGTTCTCCAGAAAGCGGTTAAAAGCCGCCGAATGGTAGTTTCGATCGCTGCCGCTTCTTGAATCTAATGCAGAGAATAGGGATATGATGCTCATGGCAAAACTGCCGCCACGTATCTCTGGCATCCCTTCAAACATGTATTGATATTCACTTCTTTGATTTTCTTCGTGCAATGCATGTAGGTCGAGACGAATTCCCGGGAAAGGTTCGATACCAGTTTCAATCCTCACGTTACGGGTGCGATTGAAGATAGCCGGTGTAAGATTGTCTTGATTAATCACGAGCCTGTGATGAAACAGCGCCTCTTCCACGAACGCTTTTCCTCCTTCAAAACCAAAGGCAAACGGCAATCCCGGTAGCAATGAACCTTCAGCTTTCTTCTGTCCGAAGAGATCACCGCTCATAGGGATGTAGCCCGGAAGGTCTGTTCTTGTCTTATATGTAATGTTGAGATTGATCTGCCGAATCATCGCAAGTGACTGAGAGAGGAGGGCAGGCAGGTTGCTTGATGGCATTTTACGGTAGAGGGCTGAGAAGTTGAAGCGACTGTTGAGTGTGAAGGAAAGATCGTTCTGCAGATGGTTGCCTATCTCTTCTTCATGGATGGTTGCACCACGTTCCCATTTGTATTGTGAATGATATGCCATGCTGCTGCTGATCCAATCCAGCAGTGGAATCCTCTCAAAGGGAAAGGTATAGCTCAGGTCAGCCGATTGATTGTACCTCAAAGGCCTTCCCAGTTCGCGCAAGCTGAGCATCACCGAGTCTTTCCATATCTCATAATCGCTTCGATTGATAGATTTATTTACTTGAAGATAAGGTTCTTCCACTTCTGCCAGAGTGCCGGAGTGAAAGGTTGCATTCAGGTTCTTGGTAAGGTTCCAGGTGAGGTTGAACTGCCTATCCCAGTAGAAATTGTGGCTAAAGGTCAGATAAGCCGAACGACTTTCACTCGCACCCTCGGCAAAGGCGTTCAGGTCACGCAATTGCCTTTCTCTATAGTTGCGGTGGAGTGTATTGCTGATGCTGAGATGGTCGGGCAGGTATCTGAATTCAAGTGATTTAAGCAGATTGTTGATGTTGTTTTCTTTCAGATTTTGGAAGGGTTGCCAAGCTTTGGCAAGGGGTGTGTATGCATATGAAACCTGAAGCCGCTGATCACTTTCAGTGTCGTATGCTATCTCCGGATTTTTCTGCTTTCGCTCATTCCCGCTGTAGGAGAAGGTGAAGTTAGCCGGATCATAGGGCATTGGATTCGCGCTGCGGATATTCATCCTGAAGTTGTTCAATCCGATGCTTCGTTGTGACGACTTGGTAAGTGCGATCTGTTCAACAGAATCTCTTTCTGTTTTCAGTAGCAATTGCTCAATTGTTTCAGAGAGCAGGATATCCTTGTTAAAGGGATCATAAAGGGGAGTCTCCTGAAATGTGGAGATGGAGTAGAAGAGCGGGGCAGTGATTTTTGCCTTTCGTGGGAGAAAGCGTCCCAGGTCCATGTTAAAGGTGAAGTGGAATGAGGAGTAGTCGTTGTTGCGTCGTTGCTGCAACCCTTGGCTTAAAGCTCCGAACCCGGCTGTCTCCTTCCTTGCGGAGAATTGTATGTTGCCGATATCGGAAAGGGCGATTCCAACATTACCTTCTGCAGCCCAACCACCTTTCTCATTGAACTCGCTCAATCGCAATTCATTCACCCAGACCTCTCCTGAGTTGGTGATGCTACTGTTGTTACGAATGCCGATCATCATCACTTTTATTTCAGCCAGTGAAGGGTTACCCATGACGGTTAGTATGCTCCCTTCCTTTTCGGGATTGGCTTCACTGTAGGGTATATGAAAAGCATGTTCAATGCCTTGCTGTAGCAGACTGTTTCTTTTTAATTTAAGCCTCGTGAACAACTCCAGCGCGAGGTCGATTCTGTTCGCTTCAGGCCACACCTTCTCCCTGTCGGCCGTGATCTGGTTGTTGTAACGTCCCTCAGCTGTGAGATGAAGAGGAATTTCAATTTCGTAGTAATTGTTAAGATAGTCGGAGCCTATCCGCATGAATAGAGATAGATCACCATCTTTAAGATCACCAGGATCTTCTTCTTGTTTTTCAGCATGAACAAACATTTGCAGCCGCTTGTAGCGTCGCAGGTCATGCATGGCACTTTTATAAATGGCGCGACTGTCACCCGCTTCCAATTGTTCAATCTTGAGCGAGAGTGCCTGTTCGTTCTCCTGTCTTAGTTGTGGTTGACTGGGATCGATGATGCGGGTTACACCGGGTGGTAACACATAATTGACAGGTGTTCTGTTACTATTCTCCTCAATGTTTACCGCCTCGGTGGTGAGCTGCCCCTGCCCGGTCAGGCTGCCACCGGTATTCAGGTCTCCCTGGTAGCTGCGCCATTCACTGCGTACAAGACCCAGTGTGGCAAACCGCAGGAATGTAGGTTTCTCAAAGCCGGTAAGTAGCATTCGCATAAACCGTATGTTGTTGAATCCTTCAATATTTCCTGTTTTCGATTGATAATCATTGATGGGGATTCGGAAGAGGTACCATGTCACTTTATCATGTCTGCCGTTTCGTAGTGTTACGCTTGCCTCTCTTTTGTCGGCAATGTGATTCCTGCCCGTTTGCAACTCCTCCCTGCGCAGGGATACACTGTAGATGTAATAGGCCTCCTGTTCGTTGAGTGTGTTGTCGCGGTCGATATCTTCCACATCGGGGGTATTGCGTGAAGCCGAATTGTAACCTGCTTCATTGTCCGGTGCTAGAGAGTTCCCTTCTGTACCGTTGTAATATTTGTATCGCTGCAGGATGCTTAATTGCATGCGATCCTGTTCTTCACCGAGATAATGTTGAAAAAGGTCACCTGCAGGATCATTCAGCGGTGAATTCTGATCAGTAATCATTCGTGCCAGTGTTGTTTCAGATAGACGTGGTTTCAACTCCTCAAGGTACTGCACATATGTAGGGAAAATCTTTTCTTCTTCACTGCTTAGTCCATTAAGACCCACATCCTGTTGTTTGCGATATTCTTCACCCATAGAGTTGTCGAAACCATAAACAGTGGATTGTCGTTTTGGATTCAACCCCCAGATGTTCTGCTCTACGGCGCTGCTGTCTCTGTCAACTGGTAACCCATTCTCGAAGAACTTCTTACCATCACGCAGTACATCTTCAGATATTTCTCCAAGATGAAAGTAGAGATCACCTCCGCCTGAGACTCCGGTTGTGTCTCCAGCAAACGGATCCATGAGCCAGAATTCGATGTACTCGATATTGGCTGTTTCAAAATCACGTGTCTCCAGTGGACGAGTGATCCCTCCCCACCTGCTGCCGGGGTTCAGCAGATACCCTTCACTGTCTACCTCTCTGTCGAGGTTGTATGGTCCTCTTTCTGCGGGATAATAGGAGAGGTTGAGTACCGGAATTGTTGCTGGCTGACCGTAGAGAAGGTCTCTGTCTGGAAAGAG
>JAAZLV010000224.1 GCA_012799155.1 Bacteroidales bacterium
ACAGGAGCGGGTACAGATCTCTCCCAGGATCATGAAGGTGGCGGTACCTCTTCCCCAGCATTCTGCCATGTTGGGGCATTTACCGCTCACACAGATGGTGTGCAGTTTCTTCCGGGCGATGATCTCCTTCACATCGAGGTATTGTTTGCCCTGTGGCAATGATATTTTCAGCCATTCAGGCTTGCGTTGCATTGTTTCAGTTTTTTTCTCCATAATGATGATGATATCCGTGTCTGCAGCTACAGCTGTTCTCGGGATCAACCCGAGCATGCATCAACAGACAGCGGCAAGCTATACGTGATTAATTAAAATGTCAAAACAGTACAAAAATAGGGTTTTCTTCGGGGATATACGAATTTGAGCGAGACATTCCCCCTTTTTCCTCCTAACTATTTTTAAACCGTTATGCAACTGTTTATAAATCCAAAAAATATATCTTTGCGCTTTAATCCGAAGAACAGTCACAATTTGAATTTCCAGTTACTACATACCGACCCGAGGTCGGACGCACGGGCAGGGCTCATCACAACCGACCACGGAACAGTGGAGACGCCGGTCTTTATGCCGGTAGGTACGGTAGGCAGCGTAAAGGCAGTACATATCAGCGAACTGAAAGAGGACATAGGTGCAGACATCATCCTGGGGAATACCTATCACCTCTATCTGCGACCCGGTCTGGAGATCATTCAGGCGGCGGGGGGATTGCACCGTTTCAACAGTTGGAACCGCCCCATACTGACCGATAGCGGGGGATTTCAGGTATTCTCACTCACCGAGAACCGGAAGCTCTCGGAGGAAGGGGCTGTTTTTCAGTCGCACATCGACGGTTCCAGACATTTCTTCACCCCCGAGAAGGTGATCGACATTCAACGCATCATCGGTGCCGACATCATCATGGCCTTCGATGAGTGCACTCCCGGCGACGCCGACTATGGCTACGCGAAACAGTCGCTGGAGCTGACCGAACGTTGGCTCGACCGCTGCATTACCCGCATGGGGGAGACTGAATGCCCCTATGGGCATGGTCAGGCGCTCTTCCCCATTGTGCAGGGATGTGTTTACCCCGATCTGAGGAAGCGGGCAGCTGAAAAGGTGGCAGCACTGGGAGCCGACGGCAATGCCATCGGTGGGCTGGCGGTGGGGGAACCCACTGAAAAGATGTATGAAATGGTGGAGCTGGTGAACGGAATCCTGCCAAAGGATAAACCCCGCTACCTGATGGGCGTGGGCAAGCCGGAGAACATTCTGGAAGCGATTGAACGGGGAGTCGACATGTTCGACTGCATCATGCCAACACGCAACGGCCGCAATGGCCAGATTTTCACAAAGGAGGGAATCATGAACATGCGCAACGAACGTTGGAAAAATGATTTCTCACCGATAGAGGAGGATGGCGAGTCGTTCGTTGACCGCCTTTACAGCAAGGCTTATTTACGTCATCTTGTCAATACCAACGAGATTCTGGGACTGCAAATCGCCTCAATTCACAACCTGGCATTCTACGTCTGGCTGGCAAAGGAGGCACGGAAACATATCATCGCTGGCGATTTCTCCACATGGAAACCGCAGATGATCGAAAAGGTGACACGACGATTATGAAAAAGATCCTCTCACTGCTGAATCTGAAACGACTGGACTGGTACATCATCAAGAAGTTCTTGGGTACCTACATCTTCATGATTGTGCTCATCATCTCCATTGCGGTGGTCTTCGATATCAATGAGAAGATCGACAAGTTCATGACCAACAACGCCTCGCTGAAAGAGATCATCTTCGACTACTACCTCAACTTCATCCCCTACTACACGAACCTCTTCAGTCCTCTCTTTGTCTTCCTGGCAGTGATATTCTTCACCTCCAAAATGGCCAACAACTCGGAGATCATTGCCATCCTATCCAACGGCATCGGCTTCAGAAGGATGATGAAACCCTACATGGTAGCGGCACTGGTAATCGCCATCTTCACCTTCATCTTCGGTGGTTACATTATCCCGCCTGCAAACGCTACCCGCATCGAGTTTGAACAGACCTACGTGGATCCCAGAAAGAAAAAAACCGGCGATCGTGACATCCAGTTCCGCGTGGGGCCCGGCACCATCGTCTACTTCGGCAATTTCGACATGAAAAGCAAGACGGGATACAACTTCTCCATCGACTACTTCGACAGCCTACAGCTGGTATCCCGCCTTACGGCTCAATCCATCCGTTACGATTCGGCTTACCAGTGGACCATTCAAAACTATCAGGTGAGGGATTTCAACGGCACCAGAGAAACCATCACTAAGGGCAGCTCCATCGACACCACCCTCCAGATTGTCCCTGACGACTTTATCATCGCCAATACAGACCAGCAGATGATGACATCTCCCCAACTGCGCCATTACGTGAAGAGCCAGAAGGAGCGGGGAATGGGCAATATACAGGCTTTCCAGATCGAATATCACTCCCGCATCGCAAATGTCTTCTCCGCTTTCATCCTCACACTGATTGGCGCATCCCTCTCAGCAAGAAAAGTGAAAGGGGGTATGGGTCTTAACATCGGTATGGGACTGGGATTGAGCATGGCCTACATTCTGTTTATGACGGTCAGCTCCACCTTCGCGGTCAAAGGGAGCATGAGTCCCTTCATCGCCGCCTGGGTGCCCAACCTCATCTTCATCCTCATTGCGGTATTCCTGTATCGGAAGGCACCAAATTAGGGTGGTCGGCTATCAGCTGTCAGCCGGGATTCAACAAAAGATCGAAATCAATCAGATATGAAAAAAACAATCCTTGCCATTCTCCTGTGCTGTGCAGCGTTGCTGCAGGCACAAACGAAATATCCCACCATAGTGATCGAGACCAATTATGGCACCATGAAGGCAATGCTGTATGACGACACGCCTCGGCACAACGATCATTACATACGGTTGATCCGTCAGGGATATTTCGACGGCACGCTCTTCCACAGGGTGGTGAAGAACTTTGTCATCCAGGGAGGTGCTCAGGACTCGCGCAATGCCCCAGCCGGGGCTCAAATCGGTGGCGGCCGCACCGACATGGAGCTGATGCCTGAATTCAGGGAGCATCATTTCCACAAGAAAGGTGCGCTGGCAGCACCTCGTAAAGGAGACAACGAGAATCCCCAGAAGAAATCGGATGCTTCGCAACTCTACATCGTACATGGTAAAATCTACACCCCGGGACGGCTCGACAGCACCGAAATGAGTGTGAACATCCCCATCAAGAATGAAATCATCCGCACACACTATTTGCCTGTCAAGGAAGAACTGGCACGCTTGAAAGAAAGCGATCCCTGGAAATTCAACGCACTGCTCGATTCGGTGTTGAATCTGGTGGATTCACTTTACCTGGAGGCTCCCGGCAAGTTCTTCTGGCCGGATGGCCTTAAAGAGGCCTACACGACCATCGGCGGCGCCCACCACCTCGACGGTGAGTATACCGTTTTTGGCGAGGTGACCCATGGGCTGGAGGTGATCGACAAGATCGCTGCCCTCGAGGTGGATGGCAATAGCCGCCCCAGCCAGGATGCAAAGATCATCCGCATCTATACCGAGTAACGGGATCTACTTGACAGCTTGAATCGTACAGGTTTTGGTAATATTTTGTGTAAACCTGACATAGGTTTACACAATACCTAGACTTGTACCCCCTCATTATCACCTCATACTTTCATATGGGGATGATGAGGGGGTAATGAAGGGATACCAGACTATTACTGAATATTTTGCCGTACTCCCGTCAGGAAGGCTTTCATTCGTTCGGAGTCTTTGGTTTCAATAATTGCCAGCAACTCCTTCAGTTTCTCCCGTATATTGGTCAACTGCCCCGGTGTATAAGGGTTGAAGAGAATCTCGGTGAGCAGGAAGTCATCTTCCGAAAGCAATCCCTGTGCAATCTGCATGTGTTTCTTGAAGGTGGTACCGGGTGCATCCTGGTGCTTCATCACCGAGGCAAACACGAGGGTGGAAGCAAACGGGATGGAGAGCGAATAGGCGATGGTTTCGTCATGCTCCCTGAAGGAATATTCAAACACGTTCAGCTTCAGGTGATGATACAGATCACGAAAAAAGACTTTGCCCAGGTGTGACGACTCAGCAATAATGATGGCGCTCTGGCTGCTCAGGTCGTTCAGGCTGGCAAAGGTAGGCCCGAACATGGG
>JAAZLV010000225.1 GCA_012799155.1 Bacteroidales bacterium
ACTCGGTGCCGGGACACGCCCTCTTCCTGGAGGATGTGATGTATCCTGACGATATATGGTTATGACATCACCTGATTGATAAGATATTTTTGTGACAGTTTTTGGGTAATAAAAACGCAGCGGCACTGAATAGTGACCGCTGCGTTCTGTTTCTCTATCATCATCTCCGCGAATGCGGGACTTTGGTTGCTTGATGTCAATCGTTCATTGAGATCAGGAACTCCTCGTTGCTGGAGGTTCGTCTCAAGCGGTTCAGCAGGAACTCCATCGCTTCTACCGAGTTCATGTCGGAGAGGAAGTTGCGTAGTACCCACATCCGGTTGAGTGTCTCTTCCGAAAGCAAAAGATCGTCACGACGCGTACTGGAAGCGATGATGTCGACCGAGGGGAAAATTCGCTTGTTGGAGAGCCTGCGGTCGAGCTGCAGCTCCATGTTACCGGTACCCTTGAACTCTTCGAAGATCACATCATCCATCTTTGATCCCGTTTCGGTGAGTGCCGTAGCGATGATGGTGAGCGAGCCGCCATGCTCGATGTTACGGGCTGCACCGAAGAAGCGCTTGGGTTTGTGTAGCGCATTGGCATCAACACCCCCTGAAAGTACTTTGCCGGAAGCAGGTTGTACGGTATTGTAGGCACGTGCCAGGCGGGTGATGGAGTCGAGCAGGATTACCACGTCGTGACCGCATTCAACCAGACGGCGTGCCTTGTTGAGCACGATCTCGGCAATCTTCACGTGACGGTCGGCAGGCTCATCGAAAGTAGAGGCGATCACCTCGGCATTCACGCTCCGCTCCATGTCGGTCACCTCCTCGGGACGCTCGTCGATGAGCAGTATGATCATGTATACCTCAGGGTGATTGTCGGCAATGGCGTTGGCGATATCCTTGAGCAGCATTGTTTTACCAGTCTTTGGCTGTGCCACGATCAAACCACGCTGTCCCTTGCCGATGGGTGAGAACATATCAACTACACGGCAGGAGAGGTTGTCATTGTGACCCTTGGTAAGGTTGAACTTCTCATCCGGGAAAAGCGGTTTCAAGTGATCGAACGGTACACGGTCACGCACATCGTCCGGTTTGCGACCGTTGATGTTGTCCACCTTTACCAGCGGGAAGAACTTCTCACCTTCCTTTGGTGGGCGAATGGGTCCTTCTACCACATCGCCTGTTTTGAGTCCGAAGAGACGTATCTGCGATTGAGATACGTATATGTCATCGGGAGAAGACATATAATTGTAGTCGGAAGAACGGAGGAAGCCATATCCGTCGGGCATGATTTCCAGTACACCAGTAGCAGTGAGGATGCCGTCGAAATCATAGACAGGTTCCTTCTCTTTCTGTTGTTCTCGTTGTTGCTGAGGTTGTGCCTGATTGTGGCCTTTACCTTGAGGAGCTTGTTGTTTTGGTTGTAGTGGTGACGGAGCAATCAGATCCTGTAGTGACATCTTGCCGCCTGAAACAGGTGTCTCCTTTTCAACAGGTGCGGTTATCTCTTCTGATGGGTCTTCTGCAACAACCGGTGGGAGCGTCACTGGTGCGGGAGTGCTCTTTTTCTCTTCGTTACGATGTCTGGATGAGCGAAAGACCAATTGGGTTGGTTTTTCAGTAGCTTTTGCTTGTGAGAGTGATGATGTATCGTCTTTCTTTTCTGTGCTTACATTAATTGTTGCACCTTTTTCAGTGTTCTTTGTTTCTGCTTCGATGGAGACCTTGCGTTCAATCTCTGCAATAGGCTGTTCATCCTGTTTTGGTTCTTCTGCCTTTTTAACTGATGCATCCTCTTTCTTTATCAACCTCGGCCTTTCAATCTGAGGCTGTTTCTCAGCAGAATGCGTTTTGTCCTGAACTTTGGGCGGTGCATTTTGTGTTACCTGCTTCGTAGGAACGTTTTGTGTTACCTGCTTCGTCGGAACGTTTTGTGTAACCTGTTTTGTCGTTGTATTTTGTTCTGTATGAACTGGCTTTGCGCCTGTTGAAGCATTGGAGGATTGAGTGTTTTGCCTTGTAGAAGTGTCCTTGGCTGCAGTACCTTTTTTTCTGTCGGCAGATCTACTCTTTTGGTTACGGCTATTGTCAGAACGATTTCTTCCGCTACTGCTATGTTTGGGACCCGGTTCGGGACCCAATTTTTTAGTTTCGGCTATTGCCTGTTCATCCAGGATCTTGTAAATAAGTTCCTCTTTTTTATATGCGTCGGGGCGTCTGATGCCCATCTCTTTGGCAAGTACCCGCAATTCGGTTGTGAGCTTTTCATTGAGCTCAATGATATTATAAGCCATTTGGATTAAAAAAATACGTTATGGTTTTTGTATGAAATGTTGTTAGAATTGTGTCAGAATTGCGCAACGGATGCGGATGATCCATTTTCATTCTTTGGCAAAACGACCGAATATATCTAATTTGAAATAAAAGCTAATGATTAACAGTAGAGAGTCAATGTACTGTTGAAGATTCTGTTGCAAAGGTAATCTTTTTTTTGTGAATCAATAAGGAATATACTTTTTTTTTCTACAAGGTAACAAATAATTATAAAGAGAGGCGTTGCGCCTCTCTTTATAAATGCATATCACTTCTTCAATCATTGTCTGTTTACATCTCGTTCATATTGATCTGGTTGAGGGTGCTCATCCTCCTGGCAATCTCATTCTTGTA
>JAAZLV010000226.1 GCA_012799155.1 Bacteroidales bacterium
GGGGTGCTGGACAGCGAGGGCTATGTCTACATCCGCGGCAGGGACAAGAACATGATCCTGGGACCCTCGGGACAGAACATCTACCCCGAGGAGATCGAGGAGAAGATCAACGCCCTACCCTATGTGAGCGAATCGCTGGCCATAGAGGAGAACAAGAAGATTGTGGCACTGATCGTGCCCGACATGGATGTGATGAAGGAGCATGGCATCGACAGCCATCAGATGGAACATCTCTTTGGGAAGCTGATCGACGAGATCAACGGCAAGCTGCCCAATTACAGTAAGATCGCTTCCTTCCGCCTGCGGGACGAGGAGTTTGAGAAAACACCCAAACGGAGCATCAAGCGGTTCAAGTACCAGCAGAAGAGTTGATCGTACAACCCCCTTAAACGAACTGACACTTCATAAAAAGAACTTATACCCCTTATAATGAAGAAGTCCGGGTCTTACGCCCGGACTTCTTATTTTTATGCTGGTCTCAATACTCGTTCCAGCTTCTGATCTCGATATCCTCCTCACCCATCTTGCAGATGGCGGTGATGAAGGCACTGGCCAGTCGCGAGTTGGTGATCAGCGGGATGTTGTAGTCCACCGCACCGCGGCGGATGATGTATCCGTTTGTCAGCTCCCGGCGCGTCACATCCTTCGGGATATTGATGATCAGGTCGAACCGTTTGTCGGCGATCATCTGGCGGATGTTGTTTTCACCATCTTCATCGGGCCAGTTGACATCGGTGGCGGGGATGCCGTTCTCCTCGAGGAACTTCTGTGTGCCATGGCTGGCGTAGAGCTTGTAACCCTGTTCGCCCAGCAGCTTGCAGGCCTCCAACAGGTCCACCTTCGACTTCACCTCGCCGGAGGAGATGAGGATACCCTTCTCTTTTTGCGGGAAGCGATAGCCCACAGAGAGCATCGACTTGAGGATGGCATCGTGGAAATCCTCGCCGATGCATCCTACCTCGCCGGTGGAGGACATGTCCACACCCAGCACCGGGTCGGTGTTCTGGAGGCGGGAGAAGGAGAACTGCGACGCCTTCACGCCGATGTAGTCTAGGTCGAACACCGAGCTGTCGGGTTTGCGGAAGGGGGCATCGAGCATGATGCGGGTGGCAGTATCAATGAAATTCTGTTTCAGCACCTTCGAGACAAAGGGGAACGAGCGCGATGCACGCAGGTTGCATTCGATCACCTTGATCTCGTTGTTCTTGGCAAGATACTGGATGTTGAACGGTCCGGAGATGTTGAGTGCCCTTGCGATCTGCTTGGAGATCTTCTTCACGCGGCGCATCGTCTCGAAGTAGAGCTTCTGTGCGGGGAAGACAAGTGTGGCGTCGCCCGAGTGGACACCGGCAAACTCCACATGCTCGGAGATGGCGTACTCCACCACCTCCCCTTCGCGGGCCACGGCGTCGAACTCGATCTCCTTGGCGTTCTGCATGAAGGAGGAGACCACTACAGGAAACTCTTTCGATACGTTGGCGGCCAGCTGCAGGAAGGTGTGCATCTGATCCCTGTCGTAGCAGACGTTCATGGCGGCACCCGACAGCACGTAGGAGGGGCGGATGAGTACGGGGAAGCCTACTTCCTCGACGAAGCTGTCGATCTCGTCGAAGCTGGTGAGCTCCTTCCAGCGGGGCTGGTCGATGCCCAGCTCGTCGAGCATGGCTGAGAACTTGTGGCGGTTTTCAGCCCGGTCGATGGAGAGGGGCGAGGTGCCCAGGATGGGTACCTCCTGCCGGTGCAGCTTCATGGCCAGGTTGTTGGGGATCTGTCCCCCCACGGAGACGATGACGCCCTTGGGTGTTTCGATGTCGATGACGTCGAGCACACGTTCGAAGGTGAGCTCATCGAAGTAGAGCCGGTCGCACATGTCGTAGTCGGTGGAGACCGTCTCCGGGTTGTAGTTGATCATCACCGACTGGTAGCCGAGCTCACGTGCGGTCTGCACGGCATTCACCGAGCACCAGTCGAACTCCACCGAGGAGCCGATGCGGTAGGCACCGGAGCCCAGCACGATCACCGTCTCTCCCTCCTCGCGGTGGGGGGTGTATGCCTTGTCGGAGCCGTAGGTGAAGTAGAGGTAGTTGGTCTTGTCGGGGTGGTCGGAGGCTACCGTATTGATGCGGCGTACCACCGGCAACACCGCCAGCTGTTTGCGTCGGCTGCGCACACGAATCAGATCCTCCTCCAGATTGCCCTCGGGATCCTCCACGAAGCGAGCGATCTGGAAGTCGGAGAAGCCGAGTCGCTTGGCTTCTTGCAGCACCTCCGCCGGCAGCGTTTCAATCTTGTTGTAGGTGGAGAGCACCTTCGAGTAGTTGTGAATGTTCTCCAGCTTCTCCAGGAACCAGCGGTCGATCTTTGTCAGCTCCTCGATCTGAGCCACCGTATATCCTTTTTCGAAGGCGTCGGCAATGGCGAAGATGCGCATGTCGGTAGGCCGGGCGAGCGACTCTTCCACATTGTCGAAGATCATCTCCCTGTTGCCCACAAAGCCGTGCATCCCCTGCCCTATCATGCGGAGTCCTTTCTGGATGATCTCCTCGAACGACTGACCAATGGACATGATCTCTCCCACCGACTTCATCGAGGAGCCTATCTCGTGGCTCACGCCGTAGAACTTGTTGAGGTCCCACCGCGGGATCTTCACGATCATGTAGTCGACGGAGGGTGCCACGTAGGCCGAATTGGGGGTTCCCATTTCGCCGATCTGGTCGAGGGAATAGCCTAGTGCCAGCTTGGTGGCCACGAAGGCCAGCGGGTAGCCCGACGCCTTGGAGGCGAGCGCCGAGGAGCGGCTCAGGCGGGCATTGATTTCGATAATGCGGTAGTCGTTTGTCTCGGCGTTGAAGGCGTACTGGATGTTGCACTCACCCACGATGCCGATGTGGCGTACGGTGCGGCGTGCGATATCTTCCAGCAGTGCGATCTGCTCCTTTGCCAGTGTGATGATGGGTGCCACCACGATGCTCTCACCGGTGTGGATGCCCAGCGGGTCGAAGTTTTCCATAGGTACTACCGTGAAACAGTGGTCGTTCTTGTCGCGGATCACCTCGAACTCGATCTCCTTCCACCCCTTCAGGCTCTCCTCCACCAGGATCTGGTTGGAGAAGGAGAGGGCGCTCTTGCAGAGTTCCACGAACTCCTCCTCGTTGTTGCAGATGCCCGATCCCTGACCGCCAAGGGCGTAGGCGGAGCGTACCATGATGGGGAATCCTATCTCATGCGCCGCACGGAGGGCATCCTCCAGGCTCTCCACAGCGTGCGACAGAGGTGTCTTGACTTCAATCTCGTCCAGCTTCTTCACGAACAGGTCGCGGTCTTCGGTGATCATGATCGCCTCAACGGTGGTGCCCAGCACCTTCACCCCATGCTTGGCGAGCACGCCGCTCTGGTAGAGCTCGGTACCGCAGTTGAGGGCTGTCTGGCCGCCAAAGGCGAGCAGGATGCCGTCGGGCTGCTCCTTCACGATCACCTTCTCCACAAAGTAGGGGGTGATGGGCAGGAAGTAGACCTTGTCGGCCACCCCCTCCGAGGTCTGTATGGTAGCGATATTGGGATTGATCAGGATGGTTTCGATGCCCTCCTCGCGCATTGCCTTCAATGCCTGCGAACCGGAGTAGTCAAACTCACCCGCCTGTCCGATCTTCAGGGCTCCCGAGCCCAGTAATACAACTTTCTTGATTGATTGGTCCATTCTTAAACTGTTTCTTTGCTTTATTATTTTTTTCTATCTTCTTTCCTTTGTTCAACTAACAGCTTACAGCTTACAGCCAACAGCTAACAGCTAAAAGCTAACAGCTTACAGCTAACTAGCTATACTCCCCCCAGTGGCTGATGCCGATTTCATCTACCGTGATGCGGCAGAAGGCCTTGATGAAGGCACTGGCCAGTCGCGCGTTGGTGATGAGCGGGATGTTGTAGTCGATGGCGCCGCGGCGGATGCGGTAGCCGTTTGTCAGCTCCCGCTCGGTAAGGTTCTTCGGGATGTTGATCACCAGGTCGAACCGCTTCTCCGCGATCATGTCGTTCACCTTCAGCGCTGCTTCCTCATCGTCGGGCCAGGCCACATAGGTGCTCTCCACGCCATTCTCAGCAAGGAACCGCTGTGTGCCGCCCGTGGCGAAGAGGTTGTATCCCTTTTGCTGCAGGAGGCGGCAGGCATCGAGCAGGTCCACCTTCGAACGGCTTCCACCGGAGGAGACCATGATGTTCTTTTTGGGTATGCGGTAGCCGACAGCCAGCATGGCGGTGAGCAACGCATCGTCGAAATGGGTGCCGATAGCCCCCACCTCTCCGGTTGAGGCCATATCCACTCCCAGCACGGGGTCTGCCTTCTGCAGGCGGGTGAAGGAGAACTGGGAGGCTTTGATTCCCACGTAGTCGAGGTCGAAGGCGGACTTCTCGGGTTGCTCTACGGGGATCTCGAGCATCACTTTCGTAGCAAGCTCTATAAAGTTTATTTTCAATATCTTCGATACGAACGGGAACGATCTTGACGCTCTCAGGTTGCACTCGATCACCTTGATGTCGTTCTCCTTTGCCAGGAACTGGATGTTGAAAGGTCCCGAGATGTTGAGTGCCCTCGCAATCTCACGGGTGATCTGTTTGATGCGCCGGATGGTCTGCACATAGATCTTCTGCGCCGGGAAGAGGATGGTGGCATCGCCGGAGTGGACACCCGCGAACTCCACGTGCTCGGAGATGGCGTAGACCACCAGCTCTCCATTTTGCGCCACGGCATCCATCTCGATCTCCTTGGCCTCCTCCACGAATTCGGAGACCACTACAGGATATTTGGCCGACACCTCGGTGGCCAGCGTCAGGAAGCGCTCCAGCTCATCCCTGTTGGAGCAGACGTTCATCGCCGCCCCGGAGAGCACGTAGGAGGGGCGTACCAGCAGGGGGAAGCCCACCTCATCCACGAAGCGGTGTATCTGGTCGAGCGTGGTGAGCTCCTGCCAGCGGGGCTGGTCGATGCCCAGCCGGTCGAGCATGGAGGAAAACTTGTGGCGGTCTTCGGCGTTGTCGATGCTCCTGGCGGAGGTGCCCAGCAGCCTCACGCCCGCGTCGTCGAGCTTCACCGCCAGGTTGTTGGGGATCTGCCCTCCCACCGAGACGATGACCCCGTGGGGGTTCTCCAGCTCGATGATGTCCATCACCCGCTCGTAGGAGAGCTCGTCGAAGTAGAGCCGGTCGCACATGTCGTAGTCGGTGGAGACGGTCTCCGGGTTGTAGTTGATCATCACCGAGCGGTAGCCCTCGCTGCGCACGGTGTTGAGGGCGTTCACCGAACACCAGTCGAACTCCACAGAGGAGCCGATGCGGTAGGCACCCGACCCCAGCACGATCACCGAGCGGTGGTCGCCCAGGTAGTGCACATCGTTCTCGGTGCCGTTGTAGGTGAGGTAGAGGTAGTTGGTCTGCGCGGGGTACTCGGCCGCGAGGGTATCGATCTGCTTGACCACGGGCAGCAGCCCGCGCTTTTTACGGTAGCTGCGGATAGTGATAGGTGCCTCGTCGCTGACCTGCTCTTTCCAAAGTGCACGTGCCACCTGGTAGTCGGAGAAGCCCTGTTGCTTGGCAAGTTGCAGCAGCTCGTCGAACCCGTTGTTTTGTGCCGCGCTGAAGTCGATCGCTTCCGGCTGGTATGCTTCCAGCGTTTCCGCCGTTTGTACAATGCGATGGAGCTTGCGCAGGAACCACTTGTCGATTTTTGTCAGTGCATGGATCTCATCTACGGTATATCCCTTGCGGAAGGCTTTGCTGATGACGAAGATGCGCTGGTCGGTGGGTTCGTGTAACGCCTTGTCGATGTCGTCGATCTTCAGCTCCTTGTTCTCCACGAAGCCGTGCATGCCCAGACCTATCATGCGAAGCCCTTTCTGAATGGCTTCCTCGAAGGTGCGACCGATGGCCATGATCTCGCCCACCGATTTCATGGAGGAGCCGATCTCCTTGGAGACGCCGCTGAACTTGCCCAAGTCCCAGCGGGGGATCTTGACCACGATGTAGTCTAGTGCCGGCTCGAAGAAGGCGCTGGTGGAGCGGGTGACCGAGTTCTTCAGGTCGAACAGTCCGTAGCCGAGTCCCAGCTTGGCTGCCACGAACGCCAGCGGGTAGCCTGTAGCCTTGGAGGCGAGTGCCGAGGAGCGGCTCAGACGGGCGTTCACCTCTATCACGCGGTAGTCCTCCGACTCGGGGTCGAAGGCGTACTGTACGTTGCATTCGCCCACGATGCCGATATGGCGGATGATGCGGATGGCGAGCTCCCGCAGCTTGTGGTACTCGCTGTTGGTGAGGGTCTGCGAGGGGGCGACCACGATGCTCTCGCCGGTATGGATGCCGAGCGGGTCGAAGTTCTCCATGTTGCAGACGGTGATGCAGTTGTCGTAACGGTCGCGCACCACCTCATACTCGATCTCTTTCCACCCTTTGAGCGACTTCTCGATGAGGAGCTGGTCGGAGTAGTTGAATGCCTTGGTGGCGAGGGCGTGCAACTCCTCCTCGTTGTTGCAGAAGCCGGAGCCCAGTCCCCCGAGAGCGTAGGCGGCGCGTACAATGACGGGGTAGTCGAGTGTGCGGGCAGCTGTCAGCGCCTCCTCCATAGTGGCGGCGGCAAAGCTCTTGATGCTCTTCACCCCTATCTGGTCCAGCTTCTTCACGAAGAGGTCGCGGTCTTCAGTGTCCATGATTGCCTGTACCGGTGTGCCCAGCACGGCTACGTTGTACTTTTCAAAGACACCCGTCTTGTATAGCTCCACGCCGCAGTTGAGGGCTGTCTGGCCACCGAAGGCAAGCAGGATGCCATCGGGTCGCTCGCGGGCGATCACCTTCTCTACGAAGAGGGGTGTCACCGGCAGGAAGTAGATCTTGTCGGCAGATCCTTCGGAGGTCTGCACCGTGGCGATGTTGGGGTTGATGAGGATGGTCTCTACACCCTCCTCGCGCAATGCCTTGAGTGCCTGCGAACCGGAGTAATCGAACTCGCCCGCCTCACCGATCTTGAGGGCCCCCGAGCCGAGGATCAACGCTTTCTTCACATGCATGCGACCGGCAGGTGCCGACTCGTTGGGGGAAATGGTTGTATTGTGATGGGATTCTATGTTGTTGTTCATCTTATTCCTCCTGTTTAAAGCATCTGTACAAAATCTTCGAAGAAGAAGCGGGTGTCGGTGGGACCCCCGGTTGCCTCGGGATGGAACTGCACCGAGAAAAAGGGTTTGCTCTTATGCCGTATGCCCTCGTTGGTGCCGTCGTTCATATTCACGAAATAGGGTTCCCACTCGTTGCCCAACAGCGACTCGTCGACAGCGTAGCCATGGTTCTGCGAGGTGATGAAACACTGGTTGCTACCCACCTTGCGTACCGGCTGGTTGTGACTGCGGTGTCCGTACTTCAGCTTGTAGGTGTCGGCACCGGCCGCCTTTGCCAGCAGCTGGTTGCCCATGCAGATGCCAAAGATGGGCTTCTCCTGCCGCATCGCCTCACGGATATGTGCCACCGTGGGGGCACAGTAATCGGGGTTGCCCGGTCCGTTGGAGATGAAGAGTCCGTCGTAGTGGAGGGTACTGAAGTCGTAGTCCCACGGCACGCGTACCAGCCGCACCTTCTGTTTGAGCAGCTCACGGATGATGTTGAGCTTCACGCCACAGTCGACCAGCACTACCGTTTTCTCACCTGTTCCATATTCGATCACCTCCCTGCAGCTCACCTTCGCCACCAGGTTCTCCTGTTCGGGATCGTAGTATTCCACCTCATCATCCCGGTCGTAGACGATCTTGCCCAGCATGGAGCCCTTCTCGCGCAGTACCTTGGTGAGCATGCGGGTGTCGATGCCGCTGATGCCGGGGATACCCTCCTCGCGGAGCCACTGCCCCAGGCTCTCCACACTGTTCCAGTGTGAGTGCTCCTCGCAGTAGTCCTGCACGATGAGACCGCGCACATGGATGCGGTGGGATTCAAAAAAATCGGAAATTGCGTCTGTTTCGCTTTTGGCGGCAACTCCGTAATTTCCGATGATGGGGTATGTGAGTGTTAAAATCTGTCCTTCGTAGGAGGGGTCTGTGAGGCTTTCGGGATAACCGACCATTGCGGTGTTGAAAACAACTTCTCCCGATGTGGCTTGTTCAGCTCCAAACGATTGTCCGTGAAAAACCATCCCGTTTTCAAGGATCAATCGCACCGGCTTGTATTTGTGCATAGTGCCTGAAATGTTATGTTGAATTGAACCTTACTGATATCGGAATACAAAGATAGGAAAAAAAGCGAAAAGAGAAACAAACAATCAGCAATCACCCCTTTTTTTTAACAAATTGACAACAATTGTTCCTTGTGAACTGCTTCGGCTCACTCCTCGCGGTGCTCTTTCTTCTCGTTGCTGAGACCAAGGATCCATAACACCACCCCCACGATGATCACCACGATGGTGATGATGGGGAAGAATCCGAGCAGGTACTCCCACCCCATCAGGTATCCGAAAAGCATAAAACCGGCAGCAATGAGAAGCCCGGAAAGGGTTGCCAGCAACTGTGCCGTGCTCTTTTTGAGTCGTACCATAACCTGTTATTGTATCGTTTTGATTATTGGAAGCCAAATGTAGCATTTTTTTTTGAAAATTCACCAATTCCACAAAGATGATTATCTTTGCATTGAAAGGGATTCATAAAAATTGCACGTATGAAAAACAGGATCATTGAAGCAGCGATCATTGCAGTGGGCATCACCCTGCTGGGATACATGATTCGCTCGGGTATTGACAGTTTCAAGGAAAGAGACCGCGTGGTGAGCGTGAAAGGACTGGCAGAGATGGAGGTGGTGGCCGACAAGGTTGTGTGGCCCCTGATGTACAAGGATATCGGAAACGACCTGCTCTCACTCTACAACAACATTCAAACAAAAAACAACACCATCGTCACCTTTTTGAAAACAAACGGCATCAGTGATGAGGAGATCAGCGTCTCACCTCCGGAAATCATTGACATGGAGGCGGAGCGTTATGCGGCGCAGGCACCGCAGTACCGTTACAACGCCACCTCGGTGATCACCGTCAGCTCTGGTGACGTGGAGAAGGTGCGTAGGCTGATATCCGAGCAGACGGAGCTGCTGAAGCAGGGTGTGGCCATCACCGGCGGTGATTACCGTTACAACATCCTATACGAGTTTACCGGATTGAATAAGATCAAGCCCGATATGATAGAGACGGCCACAAAGAATGCACGCGAGGCCGCCGAGAAGTTTGCAGTGGACTCAGGCAGCAAGCTGGGCAAGATTCGCGATGCTTCACAGGGACAGTTCACCATCAGCGACAGGGATGCCAACACCCCATACATTAAAAACATACGGGTGGTGACAACGGTGAACTACTACCTGAAGAATTAAGGAGCTCCTCTTTCAGAGTGAGAATCGTTTTCCATTTTTCAGGAACAACGCATATTTATCGGGGTTGAAGGTGTAGTAATAGGCACCCCGTTTGGAACTCTCCTTGTCTTTGGCCTCCAGCTTGTCCAACAGATCCATTGTGGTCAGCTTCTTCCGGAAGTTGCGCTTGTCGAGCGGCATCTGGAAAATGGCCTCATAGAGTTCCTGCAATACGGGCAGTGTGAACTTCTCCCTGAAGAAATTGAAGATCACCGGCTCGGTTGAGACCTTGTACCGGAGCAGTCTCAGTGCATCACCCACCATTTTGTTGTGGTCGAACACCATGTGTGGCAGCTCGTTGATGTTCACCCACGTGGCATCATACTCCTTCGCAAGAGAAGTGTCGAACTGTTCCATCTTCACCAGCCCGAAGAAGGCGACGGAGACGACCCTGTCACCGGTGTCCCTGTGCAGGTCACCGTAAGCGCCTACCTGCTCCATGTATATGTTTTTCTGCCTTGTGAATCCGAAAAGGATCTTCTCAGCGGCTTCATTCAGGCTCTCCTGTTCATCCATGAATCCTCCCATCAGTGACCATTCGTTCTTCATCGGTTCTACTGGGCGGCGGGTTAACAACAGATGCAGCTCCTTGTTGCGGAAACCAAGGATGATGCAATCGACGGCAATCAGGAAACGACTGTAATTGGAGTAATATGCTGGTAACATGTCACATTAAAGTAAAATAATCAAAAAAAGAAAAGTTGGGAGGAGACCCTCTTTGCAATGAATCCCAACTCCCAACTCTCAATAATTTTAAGAGTTCTTACAGCTTGCGGGCACCGTCGCTGATTACCACGTCGTATACCTTGGGCTCATGTCCATATTTGGCCTTGAACTGTGCTTTGGCATCACTGATGAAAGAGTCGTAGAGCTCATCTTTCACCAGGTTGATGGTGCAGCCTCCAAAGCCTCCACCCATCACGCGAGAACCAGTGACGCCATGTTCACGGGCCACATCGTTGAGGAAATCAAGTTCCTCACAGCTTACCTCATAGAGCTTGCTCATGCCGTGATGCGTTTCATACATTTTCTGCCCTACGGTTTCATAGTCGCCCCGTTGCAGTGCATCGCTCACATCTCTCACCCGCTGTGTCTCTTCAATCACATATTCGGCACGCATGTAGTCTTCCGCAGAGATCTCATCTTTCACCTCCTTGAGCATCTCCATCGATGCATCACGCAGGAATTCAACCTCAGGGTGGCGTTTGGCAATGGTACGGGCTGCGTGTTCGCATGACTCGCGCCGTTTGTTGTAGGCCGATGAGGCCAGTTCATGTTTCACCACCGTGTCGAGCAACACCAGCTTGTAACCTTCTGGGTCGAATGGGAAGTAGGCATGTTCCATCGACTTGGTATCGAGACGGATGAGATGGCCTTTCTTGCCAAAGATGGAAGCGAACTGGTCCATGATGCCACACTTCACACCCACATAATTGTGTTCGGTGCTTTGACCGATGCGGGCCAGCTCAAACTTGTCGATGCCCAGTTGCAACAGGTCGTTCAGTGCAAAGGCGTAAGTGCTTTCGAGTGCGGCCGACGAGGACATCCCGGCACCCAGGGGCACATCACCCGAGAATGCGGTGTCGAACGTTTTCACGCTGCCACCCCGCTTGATGATTTCACGGCAAACGCCAAAGAGAAACTTTGCCCATCCTTCGCTGGGGAGATCCTCCTCATTGAGACCGAACTCGGCATACTCATCCAGGTCGACGGCATATGCCCTCACCTTGTCGCTATCGTTGAAACGGATGGCGGCGATCATGCCTTTGTCGATGGCACCGGGAAAGACAAAGCTCCCATTGTAATCGGTATGTTCACCAATCAGGTTGATGCGTCCCGGAGAGGTGTATACTTCGGGATTATTCTGACCAAATTTATCTTGGAAAATTTGAATGATTTCTTCTTTTTTCATTGACAGTTATTTTACATGATCACGAATCCCCGACTGATATGAGCCAGGGATCCGGATGATACTATTTTCAATCTACTACGATGTCTTTGTTCACATTCTTCGAGCCTAACAATGCATAATAGAGCAGGTATGCAAGTCCAATGAGCGGAACAATGTATGAGAACATATAGGTCGACATGTCTGCAACCCAGTTCTGTATTAATGGTATGATACCACCACCGACAACCATCATCATGAAGATGCCGGATGCGGCTTTCGTATATTTACCCAGTCCTTCTACGGCAAGGTTGAAGATACTACCCCACATGATGGAAGTACAGAACCCGCAGAGCACAAGCAGAAGGGCACTCAGTGGAACCTGTGTCATTGCAAATGAGGTACCGGTGAATACGGGCATGAGCGTGGTAACCGTTTTCGGTGTGATGATAGAGATGATGATAAAGAGCATTGCCAATGCCGACACCGATGAGAGCATGACGCGACTCGACACCTTACCTCCTACCAGACTGCCGATGAAACGACCAATGAGCATCAGGAACCAGTATGTTCCGGCTACAAAACCACCGATGGTAGCTGCGTTGGCAGGATCAAGACCGGCTCCCTTATCGGTGATATTGGCCAGGTAAAAGTTGAGGGTACCGGGAATGCCGATCTCCACACCTACATAGACAAAGATAGCCACCGTACCCAGGATAAAATGACGGAAAGCCCAGGGACTTTTTTCAAACACGATCTCCTTGTTCGATTTTACTTCGGGATCGCTTATCGGAATAAATGAAAGGATTAGAAAGGCAGCTGCAAAAACGCCCAGTGCAATAAAGAGCACAGGATTCACATCAGTAATGGCTGTATTCTTTGAAACGGTACCGATGAGGGCACCTACCAACATGGGTGTAAGCGTTCCGGCAAGCGAGTTCAAAGTACCACCCAGCTGAATCAGCTGGTTTCCCTTGTTACCGCCTCCACCAAGCAGGTTCAACATCGGGTTCACCACCGTGTTGAGCATACATACGGAGAAACCTGCAACAAAGGCACCCAGAAGATAGATAACAAAGTTCATGGGCAATGTGAGCAATGTTGCATCGGCGGCCACCACTCCCGAGAGATACTGGATTAGTACTCCCAAAAAGCCAACAGCAATTGCCACGAGGGCAGTCTTCTTGTAACCGATCTTGGTTAAAAGCTTGCCGGCAGGAATTCCCATGAAGAGGTAAGCAGCGAAATTCATCATGTTACCCAACATTCCCAGGAAATTGGATCCCTCGAAGGTGTTACTCCAAATCACTCCGATGGGTGCTGCAAGATTTGTCACAAAGGAGATCATTGCAAAGAGAAACATCATTGTGACAATGGCAACGATGTTTTTGTTTTGATTGTTTGTCATTTTATTCTTTTGTTGAATGATTAATAGAAATAAGAAACGTCAGTTTTATACCGTAAATTTATAGGTTGTACGTGACTCGAACTCCTCACCGGGATGGAGAAGAGTGGTTGGATAGTCTGGTTTGTTGATGCTGTCGGGATAGTGTTGTGTCTCGAAACATACCGCCGAGCGGCAGGGATAATGCTTGCCCTGCTTGCCGGCGAAGTTGCCGGTCATCCAGTTGCCTGTGTAGAGCTGTAGACCCGGTTCAGTGGTATAGATCTCCATCTTGATACCCGTTTTGGGTGATTCGCAGATACCCGCATATGCATAATCTTCGGGCGATGGTTTATCCAATACGAAGGTGTGATCATACCCATTGCCAAAGTGGAGCTGTTCAAAGTCATCATTGATGCGTTCACCAATGCTGAAGGGTTCAGTAAAATCCATTGGCGTGTCTTTCACCGGCTGTGGATCACCATAAGGGATGGCGGTCTCATCGGTGGGCAGGTAAGTTTCAGCATTGAGCATGAGCAGGTGATCTCCGATCGAGGGGTCTCCCTGTCCGGAGAGGTTGAAGTAGGAGTGGTTTGTCAGGTTGAGGATGGTAGTCTTGTCGGTCTCGGCCTTGTAGATGATGTCCAGTGCATTGTCCTCTGTGAGGTTGTAGATGATGGTGACCTGGAGGTTGCCGGGATAACCCTCCTCTCCATCGGGTGATAGGTAGAAGAGTTCTATGCTGCTATCGCTTATACTTTTCACCTCCCACACCAAGGCATTGAATCCCTTTAATCCGCCGTGTAAGTGATTGGGGCCATTGTTGACAGCCAGTTGATATGTGACACCCTCGAGGGTAAACTGACCTTTGGCAATTCGGTTTCCAACCCTGCCGCATACAGCTCCGAAATAGGGCTCCTGGGATGTGAGGTAATCATCTATTGAGGGATGTCCCAAAACCACATCGGTCAGTTGACCCGACTTGTCGGGAACCATCAGCGAAACGATCTTTGCACCGTAGTTGGTTACAGTAACTTCACAACCTCTCTTGTTTGTCAAAGTGTATAACCCGGTTTGCCTGCCATCTACATTTTTTTCAAATGCTTCCGCAAGCAAACCGGATTTGCTATACATTGCTTTCATGTAATTCTCCTGGTTTTAAAGATAAGATTGAGATGAAGATTGATCTTTTATAATATTGATGTAAAATTAACACTGTTTTCATTTACGACCTAAACAAAATGTGTGTTATATAACATATAACCAGTAATTAACATATTATCTTACTGGTAACACCA